>JAHZFY010000006.1:0-14920 GCA_019421105.1 bacterium | reverse complement strand
ATCGGTCCCTAATTTATATGAATCAATCAACTTCTTAGAATATTCTGTAGGTGTGATAATAAAATCGGCGTTTTTATAAAACCACATTAAATTAGGATTAAACCATAACGCCATAACTTTCCAAAGAGCAAAAGAATTTTTAAAATCTTCAATAGTTGAATGCCCATGGACAATGACAGGTATGTGTCGTTTTTTTAATTTTTTTAACAATTTTTTTGAATGAGGAAAATAGGTATTAATATGAGCAATATCAAAATTTTCCTTGCTTGATAAGGTATATTCAACACCAGCAGATTCAAGCGCCTTCATTTGATGCCTTAATGCCCTACCTATTCCTGAGGTTTTGATTTTTTTCTCTGCTTCAAAATACAATAAAACTTTCATATATTTTAGTTTATTATTTTTTGCTATATTTTTCATTATTTATCGTTTGAAGCAAATTTATTACAAAGTAATATAATTTATAGTTCAAGCCTTATTCTACTTAAAGTAGAGCAAAAAAATATTATCTACTTTCAGTTTTTTTACTGTCTATTTTTGTTTTTAGTCAGTAGGTTTTGTTTTTTATTCAATTATTTAAAATTATGGCAAGGAGGACCAAATATGTCTATTAATGAATTAAAACAAACTATGCTATCTAAGCCAATTCCAAATTATTCTAAAGGAGAAGAAATATTTAACTGGGTGTCGCATTTAATCGGCGTTTTGATTGGATTATCATCTTTAATTTATTTTGTCAGTTTAAATATAATCAATTCCTATCCACCAGTTGTGATGGTTTCTTTATTTATATATAGTTTTTCTTTAATGATTTTGTATTCTGTGTCCACCACTTACCATTTATTGAATCCTAATTCGCCTTGGAAAAGATTATTTAGGTTGATAGATCACAATACAATCTATATTTTAATCGCAGGAACATATGCTCCAATTTGTGCGATTGTTTTTCCAAATAACTTAGGAATCATCATGATGTCGATTCAATGCGTTTGTTTGTTAATTGGATCAATTTTAAATTTCATTAACTTAAACAATAAATTTATTAAAGTCATAACGGTTGTTTTGTATGTGATTATGGGCTGGTTAATAGTCTTTTGTTACCCTGCGATAACAATGATGCGTTTTGAAGCTATGATGTATATCTTATTTGGAGGCATTGCTTATACATTAGGTGTTATTTTTTATGCAGCTGGTAAAAAGAAGAAATGGATGCATAGCGTATTTCATTTATTTGTCATTATTGGCTCAATAATACAATTAATTGGGGTTATTGTGTTGTTATAATCATCACTTCATTTGATTTTTCTAATACGCGTGCATATAATATACGCATTAAGAAAGGACAAATGTTTATGATTTCAAAAAAATTAGCTATCGAAATTTTAAATGTAGGTCTTTCTACTGGAGCAGATTATGCTGAAATATTTTATGAAGATTCATCTTCATATAGTTTAAGCATCGAAAATGGCAAAGTAGAAACCTCACACGATACAATTAATACCGGCGTTGGTATTAGACTTTTAAAAAATTTACAAAGCGTATATGGATATACGGTTGAGTTAAATAAAAAAGCCTTATTAAATTTAAGCAAAACATTAGCGGCTTCTTTTGAAGGGGAGCCAGTTTTGCACGTTGATACATTAAAAATAAAAAGATATAAACCTATTTCTGAAATAGGTGTCGATTATAACAACATTAGCAAAGAAGAAAAAATCAATTTAATAAAAGATGGTTTAAAAGCTATTGAAAATTATGATTCTAGAATTATAAGAACTTTTGGTTTATATTCAGATGTTCATAGAAATGTGGTTATTTATAATTCAAAAGGCGACATTATTAAATCCAATCAACAATTTGCAAGAGCTGGCTATCAAGTAATTGCAAGTGATGGCAAAGGCATGGAAGTTGGATTTGAAATGCCTGGTACACAAAGCGATATCAATTTTTTCAAAACGACAAAAGATATGAAAAAATTAGCCTTGAAGGCTGCGAAAACCGCTATTCAAAATTTAGACGCCAAAGAATGTCCATCAGGTGTTATGCCTGTTGTCATTGGCAATGGCTGGGGTGGCGTTTTGTTCCACGAAGCATGTGGACACCCACTAGAAGCATCTTCTGTATCTAAAGGTTTATCTTGTTTTGCAGGCAAAATGGGCGAATACATCGCTTCCCCTATTGTCACCGCTATCGATGATTCCACCATCCCTAACGCTTGGGGTTCTATCGATTATGATGACGAGGGTGTAAAAGGTGAAAAGCGCGTATTAATCAAAGATGGTAAATTAACCGAATATATGATCGATAACTTCAATGGTAGACGAATGAATGAAAAAGGTAATGGCGCTTGCCGTAGACAATCATTTAGATATGAACCTACATCAAGAATGTCTAATACCTATATCGCAAACGGAAAATCTACCCCTGAAGAAATTATTCAAGCTACAAAATTAGGATTATATGCTGTTGGCTTTAACGGCGGTTCAGTCAACCCTACTACTGGCGAATTTAACTTTGGATGCAGCGAAGCATACATTATTAGGGATGGCAAAATCGCGGAACCTGTTAAAGGAGCAATGCTCATTGGTAAAGGTTCAGAAATTTTACACAAAATTGATATGGTTGGAAACGATTTGGACCTAGGTCAAGGAATGTGTGGAGCTTCTTCTGGTAGCATCAGAACTAACGTTGGTCAACCTACCTTAAGAATAAAAGAAATTACTGTAGGTGGAAGAGGAGGAAAATTAGAATAATGAATATTTATGATAAGTTTTTTGCTCTAGCAAAAGAAAAAGGTTTTCAAGAAGTAGAAATCAATTTATCCAAGTCATCTAGTCTTTCTATTCAATTGTATCACCACGAGATTGAATCTTTTAATGCCAATACCGATGCTAGCCTTACAATCAGAGGTATTTATAATGATAAATTTGGAACGATTTCATTGTGTAGTTTAACAAAGGAAAACATTAACAATGTTTTAGATATGTTATTAAGCAATGCAAAAGTAATTGAAAAAGATGAAGTTGCTCAACTTTTCCAAGGTAGTGAAAAATACCACAAAGTTTCTACCTATAATAAAGACTATGAAAAGATTAGTATCGATCAAAAAAAGAAGGATTTATTCTTACTAGAATCACTAATTGAAAAAGCAGATCCAAGAGTAGCGGATGTGTTTGAAGTGGGTTTTGAAGAAACCATTTCAGAAAACACAATTCTTAATTCAAATGGCATGAAATTAAAACAAAAATCTAACTACTTTGTGTTTACTGGTGGTGCTTTGTTAAAAGATGAAAACGACGCACAAGATAACTTTGATATCGTATTGGATAACGATTATTCAAAATTAGATATAAAAGCATTAGCTAATAGAATTGTAGAAGGCGCAAAAGAAAAATTAGGTGGTAAACCATGCGAATCTAAAAAAATGAAAACAGTTTTAGATTCTGATTGCGTTTCTACATTATTAGGTGTTTTATTATCTCACGCTTCAGCTGAAAAAGTTCAAAAACACACTTCATTATTAGAAGGAAAATTAAATGAAAAAATTGCTTCAAATAAAATCACATTGCAAGACACTCCATTAAAAAGAACTGTGTATGCAAGATGGTTTGATGATGAAGGGGTTGCTACCTATAACAAAGATATAATAAAAAACGGCGTATTAAAAACTTACTTATACAATCTTGAAACAGCTAAAAAAGACAACGTGAAGTCTACTGCAAACGCTGTTAGCGGTGGTTCTAAAATTGGAACAGGCTGTTTTGCATTGAGCTTAAAGCCAGGTAAGAAATCATTAGCCGAAATCTTTACAAAAATACAAAACGGTATTTATATTACCTCCTTAGCAGGCGCTCATGCTGGTATCAATCCTTCTAGTGGTGATTTTTCATTGCAAGCAAAAGGATTTTTAATTGAAAATGGCGTGAAAACTTCTCCAGTATCTTTAATTACAGTTTCAGGAAACATATTAAAACTATTTAAAGACGTAGTGGAAGTCGCTAATGATTCCAAATTAAAATTAGGTGGTATTTCTACACCATCCTTATTGATTAAATCGCTTGGAATAAGTGGTAAATAATTAATGTATCAAATATCAAGAGGTCTTAGACCTCTTTTTATTTTTATCTAAAAATATGCATTTTTTTAAACTAAAATACATTTAAAGGCAAATAAAGAGGTACATTATGAAAAAGAAGAAAATGTCGAAATTAACTTCTCTTTGGAGTGAATTTAAAAAATTTATAAGCAGAGGAAATGTCGTTGATATGGCAGTAGCAGTAGTCATCGGCGGTGCTTTTTCTACGATTGTAAAAACGTTGACCAATATTTTATTGAGCATTTGCACTTGGGGCGTTCCTGGAGGCCTTTCTGGCTTAATTACAGTGCTTCCAGCAATGAATGCTAATCAAAAGGCTCCTACAGGATATGAAAATGTATACACTGTTGATCAATTTTTAGAAAAAGGGTTTAGTTCAACCGAAGCAGGTATGTATGTACAATACGGACAAAATTATTATTATAAAGGTTGTGCAATAATCGATTGGGGTGCGTTTATTAACGCTATTATTACATTTATTATTATCGGATTAATATTGTTTACAATCTTAAAAATTTACAACACTATCAAAAATAAGAAAAAACAATTAGAAGAAAAACTTAAAGAAGAATATTATAAAAAACATCCAGAGGAAAGACCAGTGGTGGAGGAAAAGGTTGAAGTTCATAAACCTACCGAAGTCGAATTATTAAGCGATATTAAAGACGCTTTAATATCTAAAGGCAGTATAAGAAAACAACAACCAAAAAGATTAAAAGCTATAAAAAGATAAAAAAACACGGTCAACCGTGTTTTTATTTCTTTGTTTTTGGGACGTAATCTTTTAATTTATATTGTTCAAATTCCCAATCAGGATGTTTTTCTATAACCTTATCTAAAGCTTTATTAAAGAGTTTGATTTCAATAGCTTTTCTTGCTTCTGGGGTGTGTTTAAACGATGATTGAATATTATTAATCGTCAATAGGCATTCTGATTTAGATTTATCAATTAGACCCGCTAATAAGATGTAAGCGCGAGCGCTGACCATCGAATTATCTTTTGAGATATTTCTTCTTGTAGCGGTATCAACTTTTTCATTAATTGTATTAATGGCTTCGTCTAATGGCTTGCTCATCATTTCAATAAATACAATTTGAGACATAGCTCTAACATAAACATTAGGGGAGACGCTTTCTTTTGCTTCAGCGATTTGATTTACAATTGGTAATGCATTTTCATATTCACCTTTGTCTAATAATACATAGGCTTTATTTAAGTTTAAATCAGCGGTGAAGTTTGTAATTTGATCAAATGTTTTAATTTCTACATCGCTATTTCCTAAAGCTAATTCTCTTTCTACTCTTAATAATTCATTAAAAGCGACTTTATTTTTAGGATTGCTAACTAAAGTTAAGCGATATCCATCTGTGACTGAATCTAATTTAGCAGGAATGATATTGTAAATATAAATCATCGCTCCAACAAATCCGACAATTAACACAAAATATGCAGCTTCTAATAAATATGGATCGCCACTAGCATTAAACAATACGAATAAAATAACAGCTAATGCAAATTCAATACAAAAGAATAATGATCCAAATAATAGGAATGGAAGTGGATTAGGTTCTTTTTTAGCGTTTGGATTAGGAGCAATTTTTGTTTCGCCTGTTAATCCATCATATGATGTAAATTTGAATTTAAACTTATTTTGTTCATTTCTTTTCCATGAAAAACCTAAAATATTAACACTTAATATTAAATATCTTCCAACTTTTGCGCCTAACATATGGGCTAATTCAAACAAGACAGAATTTAGTAAAACCCCTAATATGATTCCACCTACAACATATCCAATATATTGATAATTATTTAAAATGGAATCTGTTTGTCTTTCTCTTAAAACAGTAAAACCAAAAACAATGGCTAGTGCTAACATGAGCACATACACAACCATGGCTGTAATGTCTTCTTTTTTCATAATTTTTCTCCTTTACAGTGCTAATTTGTATATTTCAATAGCGGCTTGTCGATCTAATGGTTTCTTGGAATGATCAACAACACGTGTACCATTTAATGAGAACCTGTCAGCCATTAGTTCGATGTTTGGTTTTTCTATACCTAAATCTTTGAATCTAGTTGGCATGTTAATTTTTTTGAAATAATTTTCAAATTCTATTATACACATAATAGCATTTTCTTTTTTAGAATTTAATCTAAGATTGAATAATTGTTCTCCTAAATACGCTAACTTGTCGGTTTCTATGTCAAGGTAATATTTACACCAAGCTGGAAATAATACGGCGAGCCCAGCTCCATGAGCAACATTAACGTATGTTGCAGATAAAGCGTGTTCTATTTGATGAACAGATAAGATATATTTTTTTCCTATTGAAGTTAGACCATTATGAGAAAAACTTGATAAAAGCATCAAAGATGCTCTTGCCTCATAATCTAAAGGATTATTTAAAGCGGCCTCGCCTGATTTCATAACATTTTTTAATAAGGCGATTGCAAAATCATCAGCTATCTCGTTTTTAGATGAAGGGGAAAAATATCTTTCTAACGTGTGCATTAAAATATCAACGATTCCAACTGATGTTTGATAAGGTGAAACACTATAAGTTAATATAGGATTGCAAATAGCAAATAAAGGTCGATTTAAATCGCTTGCATAACCCATTTTCATCCCTAATTCATCGTCTTGAATTACACACGAATTTGACATTTCACTACCCGATGCAGCAATTGTACAAATAACACCAAGCGGGAAAGCTTTTTTTGGAATATATTTTTTTAAAGAAATGTCAAAAGGATCACCATCATAATAATATCCAGTTGATATTAATTTTGCTGTGTCCATAACAGAGCCGCCGCCAATGGCTAATATAAAATCCGCTTTTTCTTGTTTGAGTTTTTGAATCCCTAATCTTACCAAATCAATAGTAGGGTTAGGTCTTACACCACCCAATAAACAATATCCAATGCCTGCATTGTTCAATTTGTCTATAACGCGATTTAATAATCCGCATTTAATTATGCTATTTTGACCATAGACAATCAAAACCTTTTTGGCTTTGTATTCTAATAAAATATCACCAATTCGATCTTCTTGATTTTCTCCAAAAAACAATTTAGTAGGAGTGTAAAAAACAAAAGATTTATCCATGATGTTTCCTCGATAAAATTGTATTTTTAATGGCGATTTGCATAAAATTATCATCTAAAAGTGCAAAATTAGACAATAATCCATCAATATTTTTTCTTTTAACGTTTTGTAAATAGAAGGTGATGTTATATGAAAAACCTGCAGCGCAAAAACGTGCGATTGTTTTTCTTTCAGCTGGTGTAGTTTCTTTATTTACATCATGACTAACACACAATTTTAAAAACACTTGATAACATGTATTAGAAATGAATTCTAAAAATAATTCTTTGCCAGCTGAATCTAATACACTATCAATAAAGCCACTGTTTTGATTATAATATTTAAAAATTTTTTCTAATAGCTCGTAATGGTTTTTAGATTCCTTGGCGTTTGGAACTTCTTCATTTAAAAATACAAGTGTAAGCAAATCATAAATATCATGAAAATGATAATAAAAAGTTTGGCGATTCACTTTACATTTCTTTGTTAAAAGCGTAACAGAAATATCATCCAATGATTTTTTTTCAGACATTAATTCTTTTAAAGCGTTTGCAAGACGATATTCGGTTTTCATATTAATTTCCTTTTTGTAAGTTTGCTAATTCTTTTGCGATATTAGCGCCTACTATTGCATTATTCAAGACTAATTGAATATTAGATTCTAATGAGTCTCCTCCAGTTAATTCAACGATTGTTTTTAATAAAAATGGTGTAGATTCTTTGCCACTAATTCCTTGTTCGTCCATCATATTTAAAGCCTCAGTAATCGCAGCATCAATGATGTTTTGATCCATGGCGTATTCTTCAGGAATAGGATTTGCAATCATTATTCCGCCTTTTAAATTATTTTTTCTTTTAGCGTCTATTATTAACGCGGCTTCTTTAGGGGTAGAAACACTATATTCTAAAAACAATCCGGAGTGTCTAGTGTAAAAATCAGGCAATTCATTGGTTTGATATCCTAATACTGGCACACCTTTTGTTTCCAAATATTCCATCGTTAACGGTAAGTCTAATATTGCTTTACATCCGGCACAGACGACAGTAACATCGGTATTTGCTAGTTCTTCTAAGTCGGCAGATATGTCAAAAGTTTGTTGGGCGTTTCTATGAACACCTCCACATCCACCAGTTACAAATACTTCAATTCCTGCTTGTTTAGCTAAAATCATAGTTGCTGCAACTGTTGTTGCGCCCCATAATTTTAAACCATACACAATCGGCAAATCTCTTCTTGAAACTTTTTTTATGCCTTTCTTTTTGCCAAATGCTTCAATCTCTTCATGTGACATACCAATAATTGCAACGCCATCAATAATACCAATTGTTGCTGGTACTGCTCCATTATCAATAATGGTTTGTTCAACTTTTAAAGCTGTTTCTACATTTTTAGGATAAGGCATCCCGTGCGAAATAATAGTTGACTCTAAAGCAACGACAGGTTGATGATTTTTTAATGCATCGATAACTTTTTTTGAAATTTTAATCATTTGTGTGTTTCTCCTTTTGTTTATTACATAAGATGTTAATTATATATGTTATCAACATATAAAGTGAAATCAAAATTAAAGAAATGGCAATAATTTCTACATAATGGATAGGTAACAAAGCATCTAATTTTATTGCAAATAGCTTCGTAAAATCATATTCATATTCTAAAAATGCTGCCAAAGATAAACCTGCAATATTTAAAAATACAGCTCCACTAAAAATAATAATTCGATATCTTGAAAATGGTACACATATGTTATAAAAAGTAGCCAAACCTAGTATTGCAAAAAGAATCGTGCACATCGTTACAAAAACAGTATCGTCAAAAATAGCAGTAAATACTATGCCTGAATCTTGCAAATACCTTAAAAAATAAACCAATCCTACACTTGAAATCATCATGGCTGCACCAGGTAGTACTTTTTTTGCAACGTTAGATAAAAACCTTCCTCGTATCAACTCAGTATTTGGCTCTAAGGCAACAAAGAAAGAACCAACGCCGATGATTGTAAATTCCCACAAGTATAAATGGTTAGTTAGGAATGGATAAGTTGCAGAAGTAAAAAATGACAAAATAGCAAAAATGATAGATAAAGTTATTGCAAATAATGTCTTTATTAGAAATAAAGAAGATGTTCTTTGAATGTTATTAACAACTCTTCTTCCTTCAGCGACAACAGATGGAAGCGATGAAAAATCTGAGTTTAATAAAACCAGTTGAGACACGTTTTGAGCAGCGTCAGAGCCATTAGCCATAGCGATAGAGCAATCAGCTTTTCTCAAAGCTAAAATATCATTGACACCATCTCCTGTCATTGCGACAACATCTCCGCCTTTTTCTAAAGACTCAATAATCAATTCCTTTTGTTCAGGAGAAACCCTTCAAAAAACGGTAGATTCTTTAGCTAGTGCTTTAACTTCCTCGTTTGTTTTTCCTTCTAAAGATATAAATTTATCAGCATTTTTAATATTTACTTTTTTTGCAATTTGAGAAACAGCTAGAGCGTTATCGCCAGAAATTACTTTCACTTGCACGTCATTTTCTTGAAACCATTTGATTGTTTTTGCTGCATCTTCTTTTATGTGATCTTCTAAAACAATCAAAGCTAAAGGTTCAACTTTACCTTTTATGCTTTTTCCAGTTTGTTTGCTGCTTGCTTTAGCGACAACCAATACCCTTAAGCCTTCTTGTAAATAAATTTTTATTCTATCTAACAACGCTTCTTTTTTGTCGATATCTAAACACTCTACAGCGCCTAAAACATATGTTGACTTAGAAAAAGTAGCAAACGAATACTTGTTATCACTATTGAAAGGACATACATAGTTAGCGATTTCAGTAGGCGAAAAACTAAAATATTCTTTTAAAGCGGTGGCGGTGGCGTTTGAATCATTAGTAGCGTTGATTATATTCGTGATTATCATGTCGATTCTAGAACGCGTAGTACTACCAAGATTGATAACTTCTTTAACCTTCATCGTTCCATCAGTAATCGTTCCTGTTTTATCTAAACATAAGACATTGCTTCTTGCTAACATTTCTATCGAATATAAGTCTTGAACCATCGCATGTTTTTTAGCTAAGTTAATAACACCAACCGTCAATGATACAGAAGTTAATAAGTAAAGCCCAGCAGGAATCATAGCAATTAAAGATCCAGCAAAAGGTCCTACAGTATGTTGAAAATCATTTACGAAATCTTCCCATTTTCCAACCAAAGTCAAAATGGTGATTATTAAAATTAGAACTGAAATAAATTTAAACAACGCATCTAAAGATCTTTTTAAATGGGATTTCGTGGCCTTTTTTTCTCTGGCACTTTTTTCCATTTTATTAATGTGATTTTCTTTGCCAACTTTATTAATTCTTATATAAGTTTCACCAGACGTAACATAAGAACCAGCATATAAGATGCAGTCTTTGTCTTTATATATTGTTAAAGACTCTCCGGTTAACATCGATTCATTAACCCCAATGGTTCCTTTTAAAATAATCGAATCAGCTGGAATTTGTTGAGAATTTTTTATAATACAAACATCATCTAAAACCAATTCTTCTGTGGAAATTTCTTTTTTAATACCATTTCTTATAACTTCAACCTTGGCTTGGGTTACCAATTGTAATTTAGAAAGCAAATATCTCGCTTTAATATCTTGATATAATCCAATACCTAAATTTGCCGCATAAACAACGATAAAAAATAGACTCCAATACATTTCTCCATAAATCAATAAAAAGGCAACTACAGAAAGAAAAATATTATAAAAATTTATAATATTTCTTACTAAAATTTCCGCATATGATTTACCCGCGGTTTTCTTTGTGATATTAATTGCTTTTTTATCGATTCTTTCCTGAACTTGTTCGTCGGTAAGTCCAAAATCGATATCGGTTTCTATTCTAACAACTTGGTCTACTTTATTTTTTTTCATATCAATAATATGATAAAAAAAATATCACGTAAAAACAATTTAAACTTAAATGTTTATTCAATAAAATATTGAAAAGCTATATATTCTTTTTCTAATGTTTTATCTAAAGCACAAACTTCATATAGATAAGAAGTGTTTGTTATTACTCCATCTTTAATTATAAAACCAAATGAAATTTTTGTATTTGGTGAAGCGGTGTCTATTTGATAATTTAAAATGAAATTTACGGTTAGTGTATTGCCTTCTTTTTTGGCTTCAAAATTATATGAACCAGCTTCATCTTTTTCATTGTAAGCTTTTTTAAAGTTGTTGATGAATTGACTGTTTTCAGTCATATTCAAAAACATTAAGAAGTTGTTTTCACTTAAATAGTACTCATTTGTTTTATTTAAACTTTCGTCTTTATAATCGAATGTTTCTTGAATTTTAAAATTTTCAAAATCTATATTCGCATCATAGACACCATCATCGATATTAAATGTTTTTAATTCAGCTTCTTTACTTTTGTTTTCTACGATTTCAAAACCTTTAAGTTTTAAGCTACCATGTTTAGAAAATTTATTGTTATCTCTAAATATCTCCGCAGTATGGGCAAACTCGAAATTTCCTACATCGTAATTTGTTGTTTCATCCGTATCGTTTTTGCCATAATCATACTTGTCAAATTTAATGTAAGTAGCGGTTGTTTTGTTTATGCATAAATCATTTGAAACAAAGTTATTGAATACGTTATTTAAATCATCATAATTTAAGGCGCCTTCATTTAATAAATCAATTTGTTTTTTTATCAAATCGTTTGGTTTTAAAGAAACATCAACAACAAAACTATTATTAAAAGACCCATCTGGAGTGGTATATGGAAAGGTATTTGATACTGTATTATTTGATGCGCAAGAACTGAAAATAAATGTTAAAAATGCGCTAATCACAAGTATTTTTGTTTTTTTCATCTTTTTTTACCTTTCTTTTGTTTTTAAAAAAATCTTTTATTATCATTTGGCATTCATTAATTAAAACGCCTGATTTTATTTTTGGTCGATGATTTAAATTTGGTTGATCATATAACTTAAAGCAAGTAGATAATGCTCCTCCTTTTTCATCATATGCCCCAAAAACCACTTCATCAATTCTCGCCCAAAGAATAGCTCCGGCACACATTGCACATGGTTCAACTGTCACATAAATTTTTGCTCCTGGAATTCTCCAAGAACCAAGTTTTTTGCATGCTTTTTTTAATGCGACAATTTCCGCATGAGCGGTTGGGTCGTTGCTGGATTCTCTTTTATTATATCCTCTAGCGATAATTTTATCATCTTTAACTATAACAGCGCCTATTGGAACCTCGTCTTTAAAATAAGCTTTTCTAGCTTCTTTTAAGGCTTGATTCATGTAGAATGCATCGTTTTTTTTCATAAGCAAGAAACCATCGCACATAATTGAATATCTTAAGGCTGCTACATTCCTGTCCTGACCTGGTTCGAAAACAATTATCGCGATGGCATAATTATTATATCAAAACTTAGACAATGTTAAATAAATAAAATATTAGATTTTATAGTTTATAGAATATAATGTTGTTATTTGTGTCCATGTAACCGGCTTCTTTTTTGTTTATAAATATGGTTCCATCATCTTCATCTATGTACCCGATTTCTTTATTATCGTAACTAATAATTCCATCGTCACTTATTTTTGCAAATTGTTTACCGTTTATATAGATTGTGTTGTGTTTAACACATCCAACCAATTTATCACCAACATAAACGTTGTTTCCTGAAGTATTAATCAACATGCATTATTTTCCTTCTTTTTTTCTTTTTGCTTTAGCTAATATTTTGGTGGAGCCACCTTCAATATTGACTTGGTTGCATCTTTCGATAGCTAATTCGGCTTCTTCGACGTTTTTAGTAATAGTGGAACCAGCTGCTGTAAAGCCGTTATCCTTAACGGTTATTGGGGCAACTAAAATGGTGCCAGATCCAATAAAACATGATTCTCCAATTATTGTTTTGGATTTGTTATAACCATCATAATTTGCTGTGATCGTTCCACATCCAACATTAGTGTTTTTGCCGATATCACAATCTCCTAAGTAAGTTAAATGTGAACATTTTGTACCATCTTTGATGGTAGCGTTTTTCATTTCAACAAAATTACCGATTCTTGTGTTGTTAGCAATATTACAATTACCTCTTAATCGAGTATATGGGCCAATTTTGTTATTATTACCAATTTTACAGTCGCATATATGCGCGAATTGAATAACATTAAATTTTCCAATTGCTGTATTTTGTAAAAAAGAATTTGGACCTATTTCATTAGATTCTCCTATCGTGCATTTACCAAAAATAGAAGTGTTAGGATGAATGATTGTGTCTTGTCCAATACAAACGTCTGGAGATATATATGTTGTATCAAGGTCTTCGATAGATACCCCAGACATCATAAGATTCATATTCACTCTTTTTTTGATTACTTTAGATGCATAGCTAAGATTAAATCTATTGTTTAAAGAAAATATTTCTTGTTTTTCACTAGTTATATATGTTTCGATTTTTAAATTATCTTGCACAGCTAATTCGACAATAGAAATTAAAGATAATTCATTCATATAGTCAGTATGGATTTGTTTTAAATAATTGAAGAGTATGTTGTTATTAACTATATAAACTCCTCCGTCGATTTCCACTGGTTCAAACCTGCCGTTTTGTTGTTCTTTTGTTTCGTTGATACCTAAAACTTTTTGAGTTTTTATATCCCTTAAAATTTTATTATATCCACTAGGATCATTTGTAAGAGCTGTTAATAAAGTAATATCCGCTCTTTCTTTTTCGTGTTTTTTAACCATGTTGCAGATGGTTTCTTTACTTAATAACGGGGTATCTCCATATAAAATAATTGACCACCCAGTTTTTTCATCAATTAAGCCTTGACAAACCATTACTGCATGACCGGTTCCTAATTGTTTTTCTTGCAATAAAACATCGGCTCTTGAGGAAACCAATTCCTTTAGCTTATTAAATCCAACACCACCAATTACATATGTCTTATTTAAATTAAGCGGTTCGATAACATCTAAAACATATTCAACAACAGGTTTTCCTAAAATAGGATAGCAAGTCTTGTTGTATGTATGATCGATTGCCTTCATTCTTTTGCCTTTGCCGGCCGCTAAAATAATTCCGTTTTTATTCATATTTATACCTTTATTTTATAACTTTTGTTAATTCAATATTATATTCATCGTTATGATGTTCTTTTAAAAAGTGTTTGTAAGCTTTTTTAATGATTGCTTTATCTGAGCTCATCGCAAACACGCTTGACCCAGAGCCGGACATCAAAACTATTTTAAGCCCTAAAGAAAGCATTTCTTCTTTTATTTTTTTAACTTCAGGAAGCAATGATATCGACACATCCTCTAAAGCGTTGCCCATTTCTTTTGCAACAGTTTCATCGTCGCCTTCTTTTAGTGCGTTTATTACTTTTTCAACATCATATACTTTTAAATCAAAATCGTCGCACTTTTCATAAACTAAAGCAGTGGATAATCCTTCGTTTGGTTTGACCAATAAAACATAGTAATTATTTTTTACTTCAATAGGTTCAACTATTTCGCCAGCACCTTTAACTCTAGCTGGTTTATTATAAACAAAGTATGGAACATCTGATCCTAATTGGAACCCTAATTCCATAATTTCTTCATCGTTCATATCTAATTTGCAAATCTTGTTTAATCCTTTTAAGGTTGCTGCACAATTGGAAGAACCGCCACCCAACCCAGCGGAAATAGGTATGTTTTTATTAATTAATATTC
>JAHZFY010000059.1 GCA_019421105.1 bacterium | reverse complement strand
CTTATTGACATTTTGTCCACCTGCACCTTGACTTCTATAAGTATCAATTTGTAGATCAGATGGATTGATTTTGACTTCCTCTAAATCTTTAAATTCAGGCACAACATTAACAGAAGCAAAGGATGTGTGTCTTCTTTTATTAGCGTCAAAAGGAGAAATCCTCACTAAACGATGTACACCTTTTTCACATTTAAATAAACCATATGCATGTTTTCCAATAAAACGAATAGTAACCGATTTTAACCCTGCTTCATCACCAGCAAGATAATCCATAACTTCGTATTTGATATGATTTTTTTCAGCAAAACGGGCATACATTCTTAAAATCATCTCTGCCCAATCTTGAGCTTCGGTCCCTCCTGCTCCTGGGTGAATATCCACTAGTGCATTCAATTTATCATTAGGATCGATAAAATACATGTTAACTTTAAATTCTTCAGCTTTTGACTTTATTTCATTAAAACTATCTTCTATCGAATCATATAATGATTCATCATTTAAAGAAATGAGTTCTAATAAATCTTTGCACGTCAAAACTATATTGTCATAACTATTAACAATGTCTTTTTTCTCATTTAATTTATTAATAATCTCTAAAGCTTTGTTAGGTTCATCCCAAAAATTATCTAAGCTAGAATTCTTTTCTAATTCGACAACTTCACTTCTTATTTTTTCAATGTCAAAGTGAAGACCCGAGTTGTGAGGTTTTCTCAACAACTTCACATATCTCTAATTTGATTAAAGAAATGTCCTTAGTCATGTTTTTCTCCAGAATCTTTACTATCTTTAATTTCAATCTTTGCAGCAGATTTTTCTACATTAGATTTTTCTTGGTTTTCTTGTTGAGCCTGTTCTTCTTCAGGTTCTCTTCTTTGAATTTGAATATTAACTAAATTTAATACCGCTTCAACAGAAGCCATATTCAACATATCTCTAAACAAAGAATAACCTTCATTAACATAGTCTTGCAATGGGTTAACATTAGCGTAACTTCTTAAGAAAATGCCTTCTCTTAATCTAGACATAGTATCAATGTGTCTAGTCCAGTTGTTATCGATCATTTTTAAAACAACATAACGAATTATTTTATCAACTTCTTCTTCTGGCCATGTTTTCTTTTTCTCTAAGAAATAATCATAAATTACTAAACCTAAGTCTGGTCCAGCTTCATCAGCAGGAGATTCATCATATAAGTTCTTTTTTAATGAACCAGCTGGTAAAAATCTTGGTTCAACTTGTTTGATTAATAAATCACCATCAATCAAATTTGAATTAGAACCAACTGGAATAGCTTTATTAGCTAAGAAAGTACCAGTTGTAGAAAAGATTTCGTCTAATAAATCAGAAATATCATCGCCCATCAAAATTTTATCACGTTTTGAGTAAACAATTTGTCTTTGTTTTGCTAAAACATCATCGTAATCAAGCAAAGACTTACGTGTATCAAAGTTAGTACCTTCAATTCGTTTTTGAGCACCAGTAATAACATTAGTAATCATCTTCATTTCTAATGCTTCATCACCACAATTTTTTTCGATAAAGTTTTTGATGCCATCCGCTGCAAATCTAACCAGTAATGTGTCATCAAAAGAAACATAGAAACGTGAAAAACCTGGATCACCTTGACGACCAGCACGACCTCTTAATTGGTTATCGATACGTCTTGATTCATGTCTTTCTGTGCCAAAAACACATAGACCACCAAGTTTTCTAACTTCTTCATCAATTTTAATATCGCTACCACGACCCGCCATATTAGTAGCAAGTGTAATAGCACCTTTTTTACCAGCTAAAGCAATGATTTCTGCTTCTCTAGCATGGTTTTTAGCGTTTAACATTTCATGAGGTAGCCCTGCTTTAGTCAATAACTCTGAAATTTCTTCAGAAGATTCAACAGAAACAGTACCAATAAGAACAGGTTGACCTTTTTCATGTCTTTCTTTAACTTCTTTGATTAATGCTGCTAATTTTGGTCCTTTATGTGCATAGACAAAATCTAAAGCATCTTCTCTAATGACAGGTCTATTTGTTGGGACACAAATAACTCTCATATTATAAATTTTTCTAAATTCTTCTTCTTCGGTTTTTGCCGTACCAGTCATACCAGATAACTTTGTAAACAATCTAAAGAAGTTTTGGTATGTAATAGTCGCCATAGTGACTGTTTCTTGTTTAATTTCAACATTTTCTTTAGCTTGTACAGCTTGATGTAGACCATCTGACCATTCTCTACCCGCCAAGACACGGCCTGTAAATTGATCGATGATTTGAATTTGATTTTCTTTATCGACTAAATAATCGACATCTCTTGCCATGATATAGTTAGCGCGTAACGCATTATGAATTCTATGCACTAAATCAGAGTATTCAGGATTGTATAAATTTTTAATGCCAAACATTCTTTCAGCTTTTGCACTACCTTCTTCAGTTAAGTTAACTGTTTTGTCTTTGACATCAATTACAAAATCTCTTTCTTTTTTCAAAGTTTTAACAAAACGATCTGCAACTGTATATTGGCTACTAGAAGTTTTAGCACCACCAGAAATAATCAATGGCGTTCTAGATTCATCAATTAAAATAGAGTCGGCTTCATCAATAACCGCGTAGTTTAATCCTCTTAAAACTCTACCAGATAAAGATTGAGCCATATTGTCTCTTAAGTAGTCAAATCCAAGTTCAGAGTTAGTTGTATAGGTAATATCACAAGCGTGTGCTTCCTTTTTTTCAGAAGTAGTTTTTGCTCTTAAGTTTATGCCGACAGTCAAACCTAAGAAACGATAGATTTGACCCATCCAGTCAGCGTCACGTTCCGCTAAGTATTCATTAACCGTAACAACGTGAACACCTTTGCCAGCTAAAGCATTTAAATAGACAGTCATCGTTGCAGTTAAAGTTTTACCTTCACCTGTTTTCATTTCGGCGACATCACCATCATTTAAAATCAAAGCGCCGATGATTTGAACCATGTAAGGAAATTGATTTAATACACGTCTAGCAGCTTCTCTTGCCACTGCAAAAGCTTCAATTTTTATATCTTCTAAAGTTTTATTTCCTGAAGAAACTTGTTCTTTAAACCAAGCAGTTTTAGCGCGTAAGTCATCATCACTCATCGCTTTCATGGTTTCTTCTAAAGCCATGATTTTTTTTGCTTGCTTCTCATATTTTTTAATTGCTCTTCTATCAAAAAAGCCCATATAACAATACCTCAACTTTCTTTAATAAGAAAAATAAATGCTAATCATTCGCTCATTTATATTAACATTTAATATAATGTTAGTCTATTTAATAATTAACTATTTATTGTTCGATGATTTGACTTTACAAATTACAAGGCATTGAATTTTCTTTGCATTGTGGTTTTTTAATAATTTGATGCACGCTTTCAATGTATTTCCGCTCGTGCAAATATCATCTACCAATAAAATCCGTTTATTTGATAAATCAACGTTATTTTCAATAGACAAATAATCACCTATTTTTTCTCTTTGTTGGATTGTTCCATCTGATTGTTTTATATGTGTATTCTTTTTTAATATTTTTAATTTTTTAAGTTTAATAAACTTAAATATTTCATCAACGTGATTGAAACCTCGATTTAAATCATCTTGAAAATAACTTGGTACTTCTACTATATGATACCCAAAATACTTTAGTTTTATGTAATACCTATATTCATTTAAAAATATGGGTGCAATTTCAATGTCTTTGCATCCTTTTAATTGGTAGATTAAGCTTTTTAAAACATCATCATAATCATATATGCTCAAACATTTTATTCCTTCTATTTTAAAGACATTAAATTGAGGAATCATTTTCTTTTTACATTTGTTACATACATATGTTTTTTTATTCAGCAGATGGGCAAATGAATCTATATGAAATTCATTAAAACATAGTTTGCAAATCATAGTTGGCTCTTTTAATTTCGTCAACGCATTTTTTAATTTGTTCATTTTGTTTATCCAATAAAAAAATAACCCTACCAACAGGATCATTAATCTTTCTTCCTACTCTTCCTGATATTTGCACCAAAGCTTTAAAATCATATAATTTATGATCGGCCATAAAAACGATAACTTGTAATCCTTTAACTGTAACTCCACGCTCTAATATGGAGGTCGTTATCAAATATTTAATTTTTCCAACTTTAAAGTCGTTTATTATCTCATCTCTATTGATTCTTTTAGAATGTACATATTCTCCATTTTTTAAAAATATTGATATAAACTTATATACTTTTTCGCACAAATCAATAGTTGGTGTAAACACGAATACTTGTTTATTATCGTTAAGAAATTTTTTTAAATAATAAAGCAAGCAAGCATATTTTAAAAAAGAGTATGAAACGATAATTTCAGGTGTAATTAATGGATAACCATGATATCTAGAATTTAATGTCAAGACTTTTGAATCAGCATTCATAAATAGATTTTCTATTTCTTTAGTGGCTGTTGCTGACATCATTATCAAATTGCCTTTAATTGATTTTAATGCTATGTTCATCAAAACCTCATTACCTGCGAAAGGGAATGCATCCACTTCATCAATAATCAATAAATCAAAATAATGATTAAACCTATATAATTGATGAGTAGTAAGACAAATCAGGTCTCCATCTAATTCATCATTATTACCACCATAAATAGCGATGACTTTATTTGATTTAAAGACAGTTTTGAAGCGATTGAAAAGCTCGATGGTGACATCCCTTCTTGGAGTAGCAAATCCTACGTAACCTCCCCTTTCGATTACATATTTTATTGCTTCAAAAGTAAGTTCAGTTTTTCCTGCCCCACATACAGCTTTTAATAAGACATTTTTTGAATCTTTTATAGCGTTTAATATTTCGAAAGAAATATGATATTGATCTTCGCTCAAAGAATAATTTAGTCTATAATCCGCATTTTTAGGAGTATGAGAAAAAACGCTGGCTTTTTCTTTATTAAAACTTAGGCATGCTCGACAATATGGTTTTCCATTTAAATATCCAATTTTATTAGGATCATCATTGCCACATATTTGACACCTAAAATTATCGCCCATATTACTAATAGGCATAAATTTATAATAATTCTAAATTATTTTTCTAAATTATTGATCAAATCCACTCTTACTTGGTGTCTTCCACCTTCAAATTTTGTATTTAAAAAGATTAAACATCTTTTTTTAACATCTTCAATATCCATGAATGCTTGTCCAAAAGCAATCATATTAGCGTCATTATGTTGACGCAATAATCTTGAGACATCATCGTTATATCCAATTCCACATCTAACGCCATCGATTTTATTTGCAGCGATGCAAACACCTTCTCCAGATGTGCATATTAAAATGCCAAATTCGCATTCTTTACTAGATACATATCTTGCAGCTTTTTCAGCAAAAATTGGATAATGACAAGAAGCATTATCATTTGTTCCACAATCGATGACTTCATAGCCATTGTTTTTTAAAAATTCTTTTAATTGTTCTTTGTAATTTAAACCACCGTGGTCGCATCCAATTGAAATTTTCATAGTGTTTTCCTTTATGGCATTATTAATATCGTCTTTAGATATTTGCCCTTCCCTAATTATTTTTATAGTATCACACAAATCAACTATTGTAGATGGCTTTTCATTATTAGCGTCATCATCAAAATAAAACTCGATTTCACTTCCAAATATTTTTTTGACTTCTTCCATATTACTTAAAGGAGGACAGTTTGATTTATTAGCAGATGGAACTAGCAATGGCTTTTCCATATATCTTAATATGTTTTGTAATTGAGGATGATTAGGAACTCTTATACCAATCTTATTAGTGTTATGAGTGACCCAAGATGGCACGTTATCTTTGACTTTAAGTAAAACTGTTATTGGGCCAGGCATAAAAGCATTAATGATTTTTAATGCATTTTCATCAACATAAGCATATTTAAAAATTTCGCTGACGTCTGAAAGCATCATCGTATATGGTTTATCTTCTGGTCTACCTTTAATTTTATTTAATAGATGATATGCTTCTTCATCATCAAAATATACACCTAATCCACATACGGTTTCCGTAGGAAATGCGATAACTTTATGGTTTAGCAAAGCATCTTTAGCTTTCTTTAATTTTATCTCCATGAATCACTCCTGAGACAAAAAGGAATCTTGTTTTTCCATATATGTCTTTTCTAAAAATAAATGTGACATTATCCATATTTATATTCATGATGTTGGTTAAATCTTTTTCCATATCTTCTCCAATTTCAAAAAACATTGCAAAATTATCATTCATGAACGTCTTATAATATTGGAAAATCGTTTCATAAAATTTCCATGCAGGTTTAGCTAACAAAGCCAAATGTGGTTCATATTTATATACTTGCTCATCAATTGTGGATTCATCTTCAATATAAGGAGGATTGCAAACTAAAATATCGACCTTCTTATCAGTATTGATTAAAGGTTTTATAAAATCACCTTCTATAAAATTAATATTTGCATTATATTTTTTAGCATTTTCTTTTGCAACTTCTAACGCATCTTTTGAAATGTCTATACAAGTTACATCAAAATTTTTAAAGCGATCTTTTATACAAATACCAAGACATCCTGACCCACAACATAAATCGACGACATGAAGTTTTTCAAGTTTAGATTGTTCTAAAATTTTTAAAACATTCGCTGCAAGTTCGTCTGTTTCAACACGAGGTATTAAAACATCTTTATTCACTTTAAAAACCCAATCTAAAAATTGCGCTTTGCCAATTACATATTGGATTGGTTCGCCCTCTAAAACTCTTTTTAACATCGAGTCGAGTTTTTCTTCATTTTTCACATTTTTATCAAAAAAAGGTAAGAATTGCGTTAAATTTTCACAATCATTGGCTTCATATAGTAATGATTTAATGACTGTTTCATTCATATATTTATTCTTTATTGTCTTTAGTTTTTTAAAAGCTTCACGATTTGTCATATTATTTTTGACCTGCCAATTTCATTTGTTGATCATAGTTAACTAAAGCATCGATAACTTCTTCTAATTCGCCTTCCATAACACGATCTAATTTTTGAATTGTAAAACCGATTCTATGATCAGTGACTCTATTTTGTGGATAATTATAAGTTCTAATTTTTTCGCTTCTTTCGCCAGTTCCAACTTTTAATTTTCTTTCATTACCAATCTCTTCTTCTTGCTTTGCAAGAGCAGCAGAAT
>JAHZFY010000058.1 GCA_019421105.1 bacterium | reverse complement strand
CAGGTCTTTTTGGATTTTCTCTTGTAATCATATTTAACAACCCTTGAGTTTCATAACTACCATAGTATTGGAAATAATATGTATCGTCATAAATCAAAGGGATTGGTGTTCCATCTTCGGATTTTAAAATATCCAAAGTTCTATCTGGTTCATTGATTGTTAAATAACCAACTTGTTGAGCTTTTGCTAATGGATTAGCGGAAATAAATGCATCGGTAAACAAGACTGCATAATATTCCTTAGTAAAAATATCATATTGGAAAGGAATGTTATTAGCATCACTTTGATATTGAGTGTAATTATCTAATTCAAATAAGGATTTAATTCTAAGCAAATCTTCATTTTCACCAATAATTTCACCATTTTTAATAAAATCATCAATAACATCTATCTTAGCAGTATCAAAATTGCTTATTTCTGCTTTATAAATAATTTCATCCGTGTCGCTTCCTTGAAGGGAATAATCAATAGATAATTTATCCAATTGTTCGCTTAAAGAAATATCAACATGATTTAAAGATAAATAATCCGCATCGTTAAATCCTGCTATGAGCAATAAAGGCTCCGCTATACCACGTTTTAAAGTTTTCAAAGAATTTATATTACTTTCTATTAAATCGACTTGTACATTGTTAAAAGAAGGCAAAATAGCATTGTTATCATATAATGTTTTATCATTTTCAGCATATCCATTTGTGACTTTTCCATCTTTAATAGAATATGGATACACTTTATTATTTTTTAACAAATACCCAGATGATTGAATATTATCGCAAAAATAAAATTTATTGTATGTATAATCATTGAGCAATACATCATTTGAATAAAGTTTTAAATTAAATGTATTAGTGGTTCCAAGATGTTGGATACATGTTTTTAAATCTTTGATTTCCACTGCTACTTCACTGCTAGTTGTGGAATTACCACAACTAGTCAATGAAAGCATAATTAAAGGAATAATAAATATTTGTTTTTTCATAATCATTATTCACTCTTTGTAAAAATTTCAAAAATAGGGAATCCTTCTTCATCAAGGTAACCATAAATTTCTTCGGTTGTTTGACCTTCTGAATCCCAATTTGATACTGCAAAATACACTCCTAATTCTTTGCTGACAACATTATAATCAAAAACCAAATCGCTTAAAAACATGTCTTCATCAGTTAATTCGCATGATATTTTTGCCATAACTGGGTCATAATTATAGTTGAAATTATATTTTTTTCCTTCAGCAAAAATTTCACCTAAATATGGCAATTTTTCATCACCAGAATCATTTTGAGTAAATTTAACATATTCGCCAGGATATGATTCAGTTGTATAAGTACCAACTAAATCTAAGACGCTTGAACCTTTTTTAACATGGAATGTAAATGTAACTGGCACCATTGACCAACTGAGATCATAGTAATCTGTTTCCATCAAAATTTTAATATCAGTAGTTTCGCTGACAACAGCATTTCTAGTATCTAAAATTAACGTTCCCTTAGCGTGGTCAACGCTAGCTTTAATTCCTAAATCATCACCTTGAATAACTGGAGTTAAATCAAATGGAACTGGACATTGTTTATTGTTTTCGCTATTGTAGGCAATCATTCCAAATTCAGTAACAACTCCGGTATAAACATCAGCACTTATAGTATCAATTGTTGGTGCAAATTCACCATAGTTAGACCATAAAATTAAGTTTCTTAATTTGATAGTGTAGCTGCAAGTGACATCAACACTAGCGCTTTCACCTAAACCATTTTTAATACCAAATGTTAATGTGGAAGTGCCATTGCCAACAACTTGATATTTATTTGATTTATTTAACGCAACTACTTCTTCGTTGCTAGAATCAATTACTTTATATTGATATGAGTTTAATGCTGTTGCTGGTGCAAAATCATATGTTAAATAATCATCGATAACATCACCAATATTTAAAGTGTTTTCACCAGGAACTTTGTCGTTGTTTACTTTTAAATTTGAAATGCTAGAAACAAAATACTTAGATGTATCAAAACTTGGTGCAGTTTTAGTTTTATCACCATATGTAAATGTTGCTTTAATAGCGTTATACATTGTTCCGTTGTTTTCATAGTTAAATTCAGTATCGCCATTTAGCCATTTAAAGCTTGTGAAATCATAAACAGTGGAATCAAAACGTTTTTCTTCATAATCAACGTTTAATAAAACACCTGCATCATCAAACACTAACTCAACACGATATTCACTATGATATTGTTCCTTTGTTACCGCATCACTAATTTGTGTTGAATCATATGTTTTACTAGAAACAATAGATGTGACAAAAGTACCATCTTCGTTATCGGCAGAAGAAATATTTACGGAAGCTTGTTTGACTGCATCTTCAACAGTTAATCCAACACGATAAGAATACATGATGTCAGCTTCAATAAATTCCATTGTTTTATCGCTGCTAGTTAATAAATTTTCTGCAACAACAGAATTAACAAATTCTTCTTTATATTCAAATTCGTTATCTAATGTTGGTAGACCTTCTTCATCTAAAGCGCTTACTTTATATAATCCAGAAAAAGGTACGTTATCTTTTTTTGCTACAAAATTATTAGCAAAACCTTTATTAGTGGATGGAGTGTAATTGTCAACAACAGTTAATGTATCTCCTTCTAATTTAGAATACACTACTGCTTTATCAACTTCTCCTTCAGTACTTATTTCTTTAATAGTGGCCATTGAAACATTATCTTTATAAGATTCATAAACATAATGTTCGCTAGCTAATTTATTAGTGTAATCAACGCTTAATAAATTTTCAGGATATACAGATGTCATAGAACCAACATAGCCATGGAATAATGCATATAATGAATCCTTTGAATTTGGCAAAATATCAACATTAGTTCTTTTAACATAACATGGTCTATTTCCATTATTTATATCATAATAAAAATCATATGTTGCATTACCAGCGATTTCTAAGTTATATTGGTCGTCCATTGCATATGAAATATCTGCAAATGTTTTAAATCTATCAAAAGATGTGATATCTAATGTTTTAGTTCCATCATCTGTTTTAACAACGATGTTAAATTTTGATTTTTTACTAACCTTAACATTTCTTGCGACGTATAAGGAGCCTTCCTTTTCAAATACAGCGGAAATTTCACCTTGAATAGTAACATCACCTTCTACGACAATATCCGCTTTAACAGTTACTGGATGGTCTAACATAACAAATGTATAAGTAGAATCATCAACTTTGTTGCATGGTTTATTATCAACATTTACACCTTTAACTTGGTATTTTGAATCTGTAATTGTGACCGTAATGGTTACTGTTTCACCTTTTTTTGCTTTTGCTTTATCAGATGTTAAAGTAACACCACTGACTGTATTTTCAATTTTTACACTATATGATTCTTCAATTGGATCAGTTGTATTTCCACCTGTAGAAGTATCAGTATTACTAGTATCTCCTCCTGAACTTGGATTTGATCCACTTGTAGTTGTAGTTGGAGCGCATCCAACCATAGCAAGGACTGACAATCCTATTAATAATTTATTAATTTTCATATTTCCTCCTTATTATAAATACATTGGTTTAAAGAAATCGATGACGCCTAATTCATCGCTGATATAAATAGTATCTAAAGCTAATGATATAGCAAATATTGTAGGCTTAATTTCTGCTCCATTAATTTGAGTAACAGTGTAATCCATAGTGTGGAATGCATCAAAATGAGATTCAGTTGCACTATCAAGATTAATTTTAAATTCACTTACTCCATAATCATGGCCAGGCTCTTTCATTGATAAAGAACATGAACTAGATAAGCCACTTTCTTCATCTAATGAAAATAATAGTCTATACTCCATTTTCATAGCAGCGGAAAAAGCACCATACCAATAATCTGCTTCCGCTAATTTATCAAATATAGTTTTATTATCCTTAATTGGAACTCTACAATTTAATGCTTCTCGATACACTAAATCACCATCAGCGTTATATATTTTAATGATTGTTCCACCAGTTTTTAAACCGATAAGACAATGAGTAACTTGACCATCAGCCTCTCTTTTTTCATATTTAGCAATTGTTGAATCGCTAAATTCAACACTAAAAGATTGATCGGCCATATCATTCATTTCAATAGTAAATACATTAACATCTCCTGCAACAATCCAAGCTCCAACTGATATATCCATTAATACACCACCGATTTTGCATCCACCTTGGTAAGCATTATCAATGGTTATGCCATTAAAAGATAAATCAAAGTTATCTTCTGAACTGCTATTTGAAGATGATGAATTATTTGATGTTACACAAGCTGTTAACAATAAAGGCGTAACTAAAATAGGTAATATTTTTTTAAAGTTCATATATCCTCCTTATTAATTTATTCTGCTTGTAAAGTTAAAACCATACCTTTGGAATAACTTACGCTTTCATAAGGACTGCCAACATTTTCAACTAAAGTTATTGTATTCAAATTTCCTTCAATTAATAAATCGAATTCAAATGTAGATGTTCCATTCCACCAATCAGTAATTTCTAATGTAAATGTAACATGACTATCTTTAACAGAGTATGTAGTAGTTTTACTATCCCAAGATACATCGTCTTTTGGATTTATTTTGACTGTACCATTTTCAAATGTTAAATCAAAATCGCTACCAATGTATGTGTATGGTTTATCAGTCCATGGGTCGCTATCGATAGAAACATAAACTTCATAAGTTTTGGCTTCTAAGTTTAATTGTAATTTTAAATCTTCACTGCCATCGGTTTTTAAAGTAACTACACCTGTGGTTTTATCAAATGTATAAGCACCATTTGTTTCGCCTAAAGTATAAGAACCAAGACCATCAAGATTTAAGTCTCCTTGTGGACCAGTGTATGTTCCTTTTTCATCACCAACTTTAATATAACTAACGCTAGATGCGGTTAATTTTGCATATAAAGTGTGAGTCATAACTCCTTCAATAGATTCTTTAACTGTATAATAATTACTAATCTCAGTTAAGATTGAGTTTTC
Organism: bacterium; assembly: GCA_019421105.1. Taxonomy (GTDB): domain Bacteria; phylum Bacillota_I; class Bacilli_A; order RFN20; family CAG-826; genus CAJOOD01. The sequence goes on along the minus strand of JAHZFY010000058.1, from coordinate 2,191 downwards.
ACCATCAACTGGAATTGCTTTAACAGTTAAAGTGGTTGCATCAGCTATATTTTCAGCATTAAAAGTCATAGTGACTTTTTCTTCTCCACCTTCTAATACAATGTAATCAGAATCTCCTAATACATTAATCTTAGTTCCGTTTTTATCAAATTGAGCAACATACTTGCCTGATGTTCCAAACAACGCATTTAATGAAACGACATCTTCTGGATTAGTTTTTACACCAACATATGAATCAGAATAACCATTTTTAAATAAGCAAACATCGCTATTATAGTTAAAAGATAATACATTATCACCTAATTTATCAAAGGTTAATTTATCATTTTCATCTGCAGAATAATATGTTTGTTTACCATCAAATTTAACATATCCATCTTTTGTAAGTTCTAATGTTTTATTTGTTTTATCTTTAAGATTAAAGACAGTCCATGTTCCAACAAAGTCTCTTCCTTCGTATAATGTTTGTCCTCTTAAACGAGTGAATGTAATGTTGACATCTTCATCTTTAATATCAAAATAATATGTTTCAAATGTGTCATCACCAATTGTAGTTCTAGCAACACTTGATCCTTCATAGGTAAAGTCACCCCAGAAAACATGAACAGGTGTGCCTTCGCTGACTTTAAATCCAATTTTATCGCCTTTTTCAAATGTAGCAGTATTTATATCTTCAATTGCTTCACCTTTACTATAAACGTATCCATTGTATTCAATATAATGCCAATCTAATTGCATATCTTGTTGATTAAAGACATTAACAACATAATCTTCCACCATTGTGCAAACAATTTGAACTGATTTAATGTGGACCGCGCCACCTTCTGCTTTTAATTTAAATAATTTTGGTAATGCATTAGTGGTAAAATTAACTACGTCTCCAGAATTTAAAACTTGTCCTTCATCATAAGTTCCATTTCTTGATGTAGATAAAGTTAAAGTAGCACCTTCATCAGCTTCAAAAAATACTTTGATAGTTTTTAATCCGTTTGTGACTGAACCAAGTTGAGTAGCGGAATCATATTTCTTACCATTAGTAAACATTTCTCCACCATCATTTAAGACAACATGTTCATCGATAGCGCCTTTTTTAGCGTTTTTATAAGATAATTGAAGTGTAGATGATACTGATGTTCCAGCTCCAGTTTCATCTAAAGTAACTTCGTTTTTGTTTGAAAACTCAATGACGCAGTTTTCATTGTTTTGTCCAGCATTAACTAAGTTGTTTAAAACATCGCTTTGACTAGCAAGAACTCCGACACATGCTAGACTCATTGGGACTAAAGCGATTAGAGCGAATGCTGTAATTTTTTTAGCTTTCATAATTTCCTCCAAACCTACTATTTAGGTTATAATTTATGCTTAAAACTTTATACATTTTTCAATTTATAGTCAATAACTTTTATTTAAATATAATTTAAAAAACGATTTTTGTTAGGCTAAAACTAAAAAAATGCAAACTGAGAAAATTTGCATTTTATGATTTATAATTAAAAATTATCAATCTACTTTTCTAAACACTTAGATTTTATAACATACTCTGCGGTTGCTCTATTTGTCGCAATTGGTATATCATAAACAACTGCGATTCTTAATAAAGCTTTAATATCTGGATCATGAGGTAAAGACTCTAAAGGATCACAGAAAAATATAGCAATATCAATTTTACCTTCTGCGATATGAGCGCCTATTTGTTGGTCTCCCCCTAAAGGTCCAGATAAATATGCTTTAACTTTTAAACCTGTTGCTTCACTTATCAAGCCGGCTGTGTGACCAGTTCCACACAAGTTAAATTGAGCTAAGATGTCTTTATTTTCTATAGCAAAGTCCACAATTTCTTTTTTCTTGTTATCATGTGCAATTAATGCAATTGTTTTCATAGTTACCTCCTATAATTCATAACTCGACTTTATTTTATATTATTTTTAAATAATTAAAAAGCCCACATTGTGGGCAATTATTTTAAAACTGATTGCAAAGCATCAGCAGCATCTTTTTTAAATTGTTCAATAAATGATAATGCATATTCTTTAATGTCCAAATTATCATTTTTAATTAAAGGTGTTAAATCAATCGCGTAAGATATCATCTTAGCTTGATCAACACTATGAGAAGCACAATATGTTGCGTTTGCAATTCTTCTTCCTGTCGTTGCTAAATCATATCTTTTGCCACCGACAATTTGTGATTT
>JAHZFY010000057.1 GCA_019421105.1 bacterium | reverse complement strand
TATGTTAAGAGAAGCTTCAAGACATGCTGTTTGTAAAATCAATGTTGGAACTGATATTAGAGTTGCCTATGTCGGTGCATTTAGAAAAGCATTGCACGATAATCCAGAAAAATTTGATGCAAGAGTATTTATAAAACCTGCAATGGCGTCAATTAAAGAATTAGTTAAAGACAAATTAATAAATTACTTTGGCTCTGCAGGTCACGCGGATGATTAAGGAGTAAACATATGCCATTAGTAACTACTAAAGAAATGTTTTTAAGAGCCTATCAAGGCGGATACTCCATAGGAGCGTTTAATGTTGATACTTTTGATACATTGATCGCAGTTTTAAACGCAGCAAAATTAGAAAACTCCCCTGTCATCATACAAATAACCGAAAATGTTAGAAAATATATCGGCCCTAATTATTTGATGGCGATCATTAAAGAAGCGGCCAAAGATGGAATAGAAATCGCTCTACATCTAGACCATGGAAAAAGTATAGAAATCTGCAAGCAATGTGTCGATGATGGTTTCACCTCTGTCATGATCGATGCTTCTGATAAAGATTTTGAAGAAAATATTAAAATCACTAAAGAAGTTGTTGATTATGCCCACGCTAAAGGTGTTGTTGTCGAATCTGAATTAGGTTCGATTACTGGTATTGAAGATGATGTCAAAGTCGATGATAAATATGGACATTTCACTCATCCTGATGATGTTATTGAATTTGTAAAAAGAACTAATATCGATAGTCTAGCCATCGCTATTGGAACCGCTCATGGAGCATATAAGTTTAAACCTGGACAAAAACCACAATTAAGATTTGATATTTTAGAAGAAATTGAAAATCGATTACCAGATTTCCCACTTGTATTGCATGGAGCTAGTTCTGTACCTCATAAATATTTAGAGGTTTTAAATACATATGGTGGCAATATGCCAGAAGCAATCGGCATTCCAGAAGATATGTTAAGAGAAGCTTCAAGACATGCTGTTTGTAAAATCAATGTTGGAACTGATTTAAGAGTTTGTTGGACAGGTGAAGTAAGAAAATATTTTGTTGAAAATCCAAAAGAATACGAAATAAGAAAATACACCACTCCAGCAAAAAACGCTGTCACTGAAATGATTAGATACAAAATGAAAAATGTATTTGGTTCTTCAGGACATGCAAAAATAAATTAAGGAGCATTAAGCTCCTTTTTTTATACATAAATAAGTTTCATAATTTGATTTATCTACTTCAAAATAAAACTTATCATATCCTTTTATTGATATATAAAACTTATCATCGTCTTCATCGATAATAAATTTTTCATCATCGATTAATGGATGGTCTTTATAAATTGATTCAAGAGCGTTATCAATATGCAATTCCCTTTTAGGCAAGCGATTATAATCAAACAATCTAAAAGTAATATCGCTTGGATCTTGAACTTCTAAAATCAAGGTATTTTTTAATATGGCATGAACTGTTCCTGGTAAAACCTTTAAAAAATCACCTGGTTGAATATCTTTATATATCAATAAATCTGATAAGTCACCACTTAAAACTTTTTCCTTTAACGTTTTTTTATCTATAGGTTTTAAACCAAAGATTATTTTATTGGCCTTGGTTTTATTTAAAACCTTCCAGCATTCAAATTTGCCGTTTTCGTATCCTAATTTTTTAGCAAATTCATCATCAGGATGAACTTGAATGGATAAATCATCAGATGCATCAATTATCTTTATTAAAATAGGAAAAGTTTCATTGCATTTTAATCCTAAATCATCTTTATGTTTATTAATAAACTCATCTAAACTCATTCCATTTTCTAATTTAGATTGCTTGTTATTTATACATGAAACAATCCATGCTTCCCCAGTATTGTTTTCACAATTAAAAAAACTAGATAATAAATGGCCACCCCACGGTTTTTTTTCTAAGTAAGGAATCAATTTGATTTTATCTATTTTCATAAAATAATTATACACTCAATGCGCAGCAAATGTATTCAATTTGTTTCTTAACTTGTTTAAAAAAACAAACTATGATAAATTATCGATATTGCAATATGGAAAAATTTAAGTCTTTTTTAAAAACATATTATGTAAAATTAGTAGAACTAGCGATATTTATATTGTTTTTTACTTTGACGCAAATCGTCCAGTTCTCATTTATGTTTTCTACCCCATTACCTAAATTATTCTTTTTAGATTTTTTAATCGTTTTCATAACTGGTTTTATAATATTCTTTTTTAAAAAAACTATCTTTGATCGCTTTTGGTTGATTTCATGGATGAGTTTATACTTACTTTTATCGATTGCTAATGTTTCTTATAACAACGTTAGTGGCGATATTTTTTCTTTATTCAACTTAACGATGACAACCGAAGGTATGTCTTTGATTTTTGATGCAAGTTTTTACAATTGGACTTTCATGGGAATAATCATCACTTTATATGTTGTTTTCGTATTAGCGTTAATATTGATAAATGTATTTAAATTTAAAACCGAAGAAATTAAAACGATGTCAAAAAGAAAAGCGCTCACCGTATCTTTGATAACAGTTTTATCAATAGGTGTCTATGCTGGTTCTTTAGGCACTGTTAAGTATATTCATAAAAAGAATGGATATGGTTTAAAAGATAAAATTATTACTTTAAATAAAGTGAGTAATTTTTTAGAATATGGAACTCTATCTTATTATTTTCAAGAATTAGCCTATTTAATTTCTGGTGCTCCTCTTTTAGGGGATGAAGATATGTTAAATTATTTTAGACAAGAAATAGATGCAAAAAATGCATACACAGGATTATTAGGACCAGATACAAACGTATTTACCATCATGATTGAAACTGGTGATGATTTGATGTTGAACAAAACATTGACACCAAACCTATACGAATTGACGCAAAACGGCATCAATTGTGTTAATAATGTTTCTAAAAATAAAACAAATATTTCCGAATTTATTGGAATAACTGGCTCTGCTCCAAGCGCAGGAATTATCGAAGCTAGTTGGTATGATTATAAATTACCTTATGCTTTACCAAGTATGTTAAGTAATCACGATACATATTTTATTCATGATACTGGTGCTGATCCAGATGGCAAAAATAATCGTGATATTTATTCAAGAAAAGAACTGATGCCAAAATTAGAATTTGATAACATCTATTTCCATGAAGACATCTATCCAGATACACCTATTTGGCATTGGGGTGGAAATTATGGTCTTGATTCGATAACTTTAGATAAAGTAAGCAACATGATTTTAAATAATAACGATGATAAACCAATGTATGCTTTTATCACTTCTTTATCGATGCATGGTCCTTATGTAAGACCTAGCAATGAAGCATTATTAAGATCAAAATATGAAGCTAAATTAAAAGAAGCTATTAAAAATGGAGAATGGGAAAATCCATTAAAAGATACACCAAATGAAAAATGCATTGAAATTTATATGATGGAAGCAATGGATTTTGATGTTGGCTTAGGAAAGATTATCGATAATTTAAAAGCAGCTAATGAATACGATAATACTTTATTTGTTTTATATGGAGACCATGAAATCTATTATAAGGGCGAAGACGGGAAATCTTTAAATCTAGCTTTAAGTGGGCATGATGAATTTTCATATTATGATATATACAAGACAGTTTTAACTTTCTCCCATCCAAAACTAAATAGTGTTTATCATAAAACCTTTAACACAAATGAGTTTAATATTTTAACTTCACCATATAACATCGCTCCAACGATATTGGATTTATTAGGAATTAAATATAACCCTAATTTTTATGTTGGATCTTCAATATTTGCTCCACAGATGTTCAATGAACCACAAATTTTCCGTTCTATTGAGTTAAGTGCATCATTTAATGAATATTTATGGACTGAAAATAATATTGATATCGTCAATCAATTTGTCGATGAGATTTCAGATGAATACTTAGAAGCCTTTTTCAAAAAAAGTGATAAGGTTGTCGAAAAACTTGGATATATCGACATCATTATCACCAAAGACTATTTCACTGATCGTGATTTTAGTTATTATATAAATTAAAAGCGGTTAGTAACCGCTTATTTTTTTAATATTTCTTTTAATTCATCAACGCTATAAATCATCGCACCGTATGTTGTTTTTAAATATTCGATGCCATAATCATAATCTAGTTTTGTAAAACTATCAGTAGCGTCTTTTGCAATTATTACATCATACCCAAGGCAATAGGCATCTGCGCTTGTATGTCTAACGCACATATGAGTGTGGAGTCCACATATGACGACTTTTTTAACACCCAATTCATTTAATAACAAATCTAAATCAGTATGGAAAAAGCCACTGTAGCGGCGCTTTGGAATAACATAATCACCTTCTTTAACTCCTAATTCAGGAATCACCTCTGCTCCTTTTGTGCCGGCGATTGCATGATCACCCCATAATTTTAATTCGTGATCAACACCTTTTATATGTGCGTCGTTACAAAATATAACTGGTATATTATTGTTTCTTGCAAATTCTACCAATTCAACTGTCTTTGGAATTATTGCTAAACCTCGATCGCATTTTAAAGCCCCTGTTACAAAATCGTTAAGCATATCAACAACAAGAATGGCTACAGTATTTTTATACATCATTTAAACCTCCCATATGATTTTATCACTTTAATATAAAAAATATAAATTAAATATTTTTAAAATAATAAAAATATGATAGTCTTTAATGTTGTAAGACGCTTGCAACTTGGAAGGAAATATAAAGATGCAAAAATATGATGTCATTATTGTTGGTGCTGGACCAATGGGAATTTATACCGCCTATGAATTCATGATCAAAAATAAAAATGCGAAAGTTTTATTAATTGATCGAGGCCATGACATTTATCATAGAAATTGTCCTATACTAGAAAAAAAAATAAAACAATGCCCTCAAGACATTTATGGTGCAGTCGGTTGTAAGCCTGCTTGTTCTATGACATCTGGTTTTGGAGGATGTGGAGCTTTTTCCGATGGTAAATTCAATATCACTAGCGATTTTGGTGGTTGGATGGGCGAATATCTTCCAAATGAAGAAATTTTAGATTTAATTAAATATGTCGATGAAATTCAACTTGAATATGGCGCGCCTAAAGAGTTAACCAATCCAAAAACTGACGATGTTTTTGCGATTGAAAAGAAAGCTATTTCCGTCGGATTAAAGCTTTTAAGAAGCGAAGTTAGACATTTAGGAACCGAAATCAATTTGCAAGTTTTAAAAAATATCTATGAAGCCATGAAAGGTCACATCGACTATAAGTTTAAAACCGAAGTCGCTGATATCATTGTTGAAGACAATAAAGTTAAAGGTGTCTTATTATTAAATGGTGAGACCATCGCTTCTGATTATGTCGTTTTAGGTGTAGGACGCCCTGGAAGCCAATGGTTGAGCGAGATGTTAAATAAACATGGTGTTAAAGTTACAAATCACCGCGTTGATATTGGTGTTAGAGTGGAAACAAATAACATCATCATGTCTGATATAAATAAATTTTTATATGAAGGAAAATTTATTTTTAATACATCAGTTGGAACTCAAGTTAGAACATTTTGTTCTAATCCATCTGGATACGTCGTTATTGAAAACCATAATGGCATCATGGTTTGTAATGGCCATTCATATCATGATTCACACTTAGGAAGCGATAATACCAACTTTGCTTTATTAGTTTCTCATGAATTTGATGATCCATTTAAAAATCCAAATCAATACGCTGAAGAAATATCCGCATTAGCTAATAAATTAAGTGGTGGCAGCGTCATCGTACAAAAATATGGTGATATTAAAGCTGGAAGAAGATCTACTAAAAAACGCATCGATGAAGGCTTTGTAAAACCTACATTAAAAGAAGCTATTCCAGGTGACTTAGGTTTGATTTTACCTTATAAAACCATGCAATCCTTAATCGAGATGATGGATGCTTTAAATTATGTCACCCCTGGTATTGCAAACGATCATACATTATTTTATGGAGTTGAGGCTAAATTTTATTCAGATAGAGTGGAATGCGATAACAAATTTGAAACCTCTATTGAAAACTTATATGTCGGCGGAGATGGCGCAGGCATTACTAGAGGTCTAGCTCAAGCTAGCGCTAACGGAGTTAAAGTCGCAAGAAACATCATTGAAAAGATGTCTAAAAAATAGTTTAAACATACCCCACGCTTTTGGGGTATTTTATTTTAAAGGAGATTTATATATGAGCCCAAGAAATGTTGGAACCACATCAAGAGGTATTAGATGCCCTATTATTAGAGAAGGTGATGATTTGATAAATATCGTTACTGAATGCGTCATCACCGCATCAAAAACTGACAACTTTGAATTGCACGATAAAGATGTTGTCGCTATTACTGAATCAATCGTTGCAAGAGCGCAAGGCAACTACGCTTCAATCGATGCAATTAAAAAAGATATCGAAAATAAATTCAATAAAGAACCAATCGGTGTCATTTTTCCAATACTTTCTAGGAATAGATTCGCCATCATGTTAAAAGGCATCGCATTAGGAACTAAAAAAATATACTTGATGTTATCTTATCCTAGCGATGAAGTTGGTAACCACCTCATCAGCATGGATCAAATTGATGAGGCAAATATCAATCCATATTCAGATGTATTAACTTTAGAAAAATATCGTCAATTATTTGGTTATGAAAAACACGAGTTTACCGGTGTTGATTATGTGGAATATTATCAAAATTTAATCAAAGAATGTGGATGTGATGTTGAAATTATTTTTGCAAATCAACCAAAAGAAATTTTAAATTATACTAAAAATGTCATCAATTGTGACATTCATACAAGAAAAAGAACCAAAAGAATTTTATTAAATGCCGGTGCTGAAAAAGTATTTAGTTTAGATGAAATCTTAACTACTTCAATTGATGGCAATGGCTTTAATGAAACATATGGCTTATTAGGTTCTAATAAATCGACCGAAGATAAAATTAAACTATTCCCAAGAAACTGCAATGAATTAGTAAGAAAAATCCAAGATAGATTCTTTGAATTAACTAATAAACATATTGAAGTTATGGTTTATGGTGATGGTGCCTTTAAAGACCCTCAAGGTAAGATTTGGGAATTAGCAGATCCTGTTGTCTCTCCTGGATACACTGATGGATTAATCGGTACGCCAAACGAATTAAAATTAAAGTATTTAGCGGATAATGATTTTAAAAATTTAAAAGGTGAGGAATTAAAAACCGCTATTAAAGATAAAATCATGCATAAATCTGGTTCTTTAGTCGGCAACATGGCCTCACAAGGAACAACGCCAAGACAATTGACAGATTTAATTGGTTCGCTTTGCGATCTAACATCTGGATCTGGAGATAAAGGTACTCCGGTAGTGTTAGTGC
>JAHZFY010000056.1 GCA_019421105.1 bacterium | reverse complement strand
CAAATAACACTTTTGAATGGAGTAATGCTGGAACTACATATCCGAAAAATAAAGGAGACGCTTTATTTATTAACAACGGCAATGTTATTACTAACCAGAATACTAAATTTGGTGGAATGATAAGAACCGAATCTTTAAATACAAATGCTATCTTTAATGCGACACAAATTAGTAATCAAGACAATTTAACTGTTGTCTCTACAGAAGGCAGAAATGAAGGGCAAAATGCATTGACAATTGCACAAGCATATTTTTTAAAAGATAATGTTTATTCATTGCAAAATCTGAAGGCCGGTACATTAATTCATTCAAATGGATCTCTAATTGATGGCAAAATAGGCTTTTCAGGACAATTTTTTTCTACATATTTTTTAACAGTTAATGTTCTTGATTCTACATATGATCATCCTGTATCTGATTACAAGGTGTACACATCTGATAATCCAGAAGGTAATTCGCCAACTGATTTGACATCGGTTGCTGAAAAGTCTAGTAAGGTATTTTCCATAAATGATGGTTTGTATTTTAGAGTAGATACATTTAATAGAGTTAAGAGTGCTACTTTTGATAATGGAATAAAATTAGACCCAAATAAGTGGTATAAAATCGATTCACACACAACAATTAACATTGAACCAAACGAAGGAATTATATTGTCTTTCAACACACTTTCTATAAGTGGTGCATCAAATGTGAAAATTCAAGTGATCGAGACTTCGTCGAATTTTAAAAGTGCTTCCGTCAATAATTTACAGTTCCTCGCAGTTAAAGGCTCTACTTTTAAAGCTATTCTTGACAACCCAACAATGGGTCTTCGTAATTTAAAAACAAGATACTTGAAAGGTGATCACATCTTTGAATGTTCGATTGTAAATAGTGAATATACTGATCCTGCAAAGAACGAGGTCTACGCCCGTGGCTCCACTTTTAATTACGGACAAGAATATCTTGCCGATCAGTATTACACCGTGTTTAACTGGGGAAAATCTCCATGTATTTTACCAGATACTCTTGTCACACTTGCGAATGGTACAACTAAAACAGTTGATAAAATTACAACTGGAGATATGGTCAAAGTGTTTAATCATTTTACCGGAAAAATAGATGTTGCACCAGTTATGTTTAATGTTCATTCACTAGAAGATGGGGATGAATCATATTATGATGTTTTAACATTAAAATTTAGTGATGGAACAACATTAGGAATCGTTGGTTATCATGGTTTATTTAATAGTACTTTGAATGAATATTCTTATATTACTATTGAGAATGTTGACGAATTTGTTGGTCATAATTTCTTGAAATTGGATAATAATGAAATTGCAGAAACAAGATTGTTATCATATGAAATAGAAACTAAATTTACAAAAATATATTCGCCTGTTACTAAATACCATCTCAACTATTTTTCAAACAACTTGTTAGGTCTTGAAGCACAATTTAATTATTTTGAATTAGACGAAAATATGAAAGTAGATAGTGAAAAAATGCAAGAAGACATTAATAAATATGGTTTATACACATATGATGATTTTAAAGACATTTTACCTTACGAAATTTATGATGGATTCAATTTAAAATATATGAAAGTAGTCGTTGGTAAAGGTTTACTAACTTATGATGAATTGATTGAATATCTTAATAATTACAAAGAATATTGGGAATAATTAATAAATGTTTTAATACTATTTACATTTAGTAGCGAATTTATTAGAATATTGTCAATGAAAAACATAAGACAAAAAATAGAGTTAGCGACTCTTGATTTAGTTTCATCTAAACCTTTAGAATTTATTAACACATCAGAAATTATTAATAAAGCTGGCGTTGCTAAAGCAAGTTTTTATTATAATTTTCATGATAAATACGATGTTGCTAGTAAAGTATTTTTAGATGTAATATTGTCACCTTTAAAAGATTCTCAAAATATAACCTATCCTTGGAGACATAGAATTTATTCTGTATATAATTGCTGCATGCAAAATTTAAATTTCGTTACAAATTTGCTAAAATTTGATGAACCTTATTATATATATTTTGATCTAATCAATTACTATAGTGAATCTTTAAAAAAACATATGATAGCTTTAGGCGCGGATGTTGAAAATCCTAGCATTAAAAAAGGTATAGATATTTTGACTCTCAGCGATATAACTTTCATGTATAGATTAGCTAGAAATACAGTAAAAGTTGAAGATTTAATAGCCTTGATGAAAGCGTGGTTTGAATCATTACCAAAATCTATATATGATTATATTTCTAAATAACAGGTTTAAATTCGCATATAACCCCATCTTCGTTAATTGTTAATATGCAATAACTTGGACCATCTGGATCTCTTGAATAAGAAATAGAACCGGGATTGATAAAATAACAATCGCCGGTTTTTTTAAACTCTTTAATATGGGTGTGACCATATATAAAAATTTTTATCTGATTATCATATAGAATTGATTGATTAAAATACGGATGGTGTTGCATATATAAATAACCATATGGAGTTTTTAATTTGATTGAGTTTAAAAAATTAATGTCATAATCACAATTTCCTTTAATAGAAATAAACGGTCTTAAAGAATATGGGTTTTCTAATGAATCACCAGCATGAAGATATAAATCCATATTAGGGTTTTCCAACAATATTTTTTCAATAGCGTCATGATTACCATGACTATCTGATATAAGCAATATTTTCATATGTATATATTATAATGGAAAAAATTACTTTTTTATTGCACAATATAATATAGATGTAAAAGGATAAAAAAACATGATTATAAAAGAATATACCCAAGCTGGTTTAAAATTTATTAGAGTAATTAATTCGTCTTCTTTAGACGTAACATTTTGTGATTTAGGAGCCTCGTTATATGATATTCATTATCTAGGCGATCCAATGATTTTATCATGTAAAAATGTTTCAGATTTTTTAAAACCAGGGGTCTATTATGGAAAAACTATTGGCAGGGTAGCAGGACGCATCAATAATAGTGTTGCTTTTATAAATAATGTACCTTACTACTTAGCAAATGTGGGCGCAAAAAGGATATGCTTACATGGTGGAATGTTTGGTTTATCCACTCAAAGATTTACCTATGAATTAGATGCCAAAGATCATGAAATGAGCCTAACATTTAAATATTATTCAATGCATTTAGAATCTGGATTTCCTGGAAATATGACAGTTAAAGTCATATACAAGATGTATGATTTTAAAAACGATATCGACGTTAAATTTATTGCAATTTCAGATAAAGATACATTATGTAATCTCACTAATCACGCATATTTTTGTTTGGGCGAATCTTCAAATGACCATCTATGTTTAAAAATGGATGCGGATCGTTTCATTGAAGTTGATAATAACATGATCCCTACATGTGAAAAACCAGTTGATGAGGTTAGGGATTTTTCTTCATTTAAATGTATTGGAGAGCATGTGAATGATGATGTTTTAAATTATACCGAAGGTTATGATCAACACTTCTTATTTAAAAATGACGTAGATAAAGTTATTTATTTAAAAAGCAGGAATTATCAATTAAAAATAACCACCGATTTTGATGGTGCACAAATTTATTCTGATAATTTTAATAATGTTACATCGATTACTTCAGATTTATTTAATCGTAGAAGTGTTGCTATAGAACCTGAAGATTCTCACCTTTTATCTCATTTATTAAAAGCCAATCAACAATATGTAAGAAACATCAATTATCATTTTGAGGTACTCAGTAAAAATGAAACAAATTAACAAGACAATTGAAGAATTTTTAATATACGCAAAAACACATCTACATCTTGATAGTAGGGATGTAGATTTTTATCGAAATTACTTATTTGAAAAATTTAAAGTTGAATCTTTTTATGATGGTTTTATCGATGAAGTAGAGATTAAAAATTATAAGACCTTTGATCGTTTATTTGACAAGATGTTTTATCATTTAACAAAAGTATTAAATTATTCAAAAGAAGATTCGTTAAAAATCATTTATGAATCACTAGCAATCGTCATGCCAAGACAAAGCCAAGTGCAGGATAAAATGGAAGCTTTATTAAAATCTAACCCAAACAAGACAATTGATTATTTATATGATCTATCTATATATTCTAGCTATGTTAGAAAAAGCAAAATTGATAAAAATATTTTTATCAATGGCAATATAGAAAATCATAAAATGAACGCGACTATTAACTTAAGCAAACCTGAACTTCCAAATATCAAAAAGAAAGTAAATGATGCAAACGTATTCCCAAAATGTATCATCTGTAAAGAAAATATTGGAAAGTACGCAGGTTTAAAAAACACATTGAGATATTTCGAATTGAAATTAAATAATAAGGATTATTTTTTACAATTCTCACCGTTTGGATACTTTAACCAACATTTTATTGTGATCAGTAAACAACATTTGCCAATGAAAGTTTCTAGCGAAAGTGTTTGCGCATTGTTAGATTTTATTGAAATGTTTCCAAATTATTTTATTGGATCAAATGCTGACCTTCCAATTGTCGGTGGTTCTATTTTAGAGCATCAACATTTTCAAGGCGGTTTATATGATATGCCTATCTTTGAAGCAAAAACTAAGTGTGAAATAAATAGCTTTGATAATAATTTATCTACGCATATTCTTGATTGGCCATCTTTTACTATCTTATTAAAATCAAAATTTAAAGAAAGTATAGTTAATGGTTTTAACAAAGTGTTTAATAAGTGGAAACAATATCAAAACGCTGACATTAAAATATTTGATAAATCTAATAACACCTTTACATTGACCACGAAGATGATTAATGGCGAATATAATCTATATATCACCTTAAGAAACAATGGAGTGAATAACGATTATAAAGAAGGAATTTTTCATGCAAGAGAAAGCTTAATTCATATTAAAAAAGAAGGCATTGGAATAATTGAAAACTGCGGTTTATTTGTCTTGCCTGGAAGATTAAAAGAACAGTTAAATAATGTTGAGATTTGTTTAAAAAACAATGTAAATAGCCAAGATTTTATTAAAATTAATCCTGATTTGTCTAGTTTTAAAGATATGATTGATACAATTGAAAATAAGGCTTTTAAAGATATTGATGAATATGTGATTTATGCTTGCAACGAAATATTAAAAGACATCAATGTATTTAAATTTGATAACGATAATAAATTTGTTAATGAATTTATAAAAGATTTGTTTTTATGAATTGATGGCAACATCAACATTTAAATTATTTAAGTTTTGCCATTGCTTTTTAAAATAAAAGATCAATATGATTATCAAGCCTAAAACTGTTGAGGCAGGATAAGAAATAGATACTACCCAAATAGGGAAATCTAATAATCCAAATACTAAAATCCATGGGATTCTTATTAATAGATCTGATATAAAGTAAACATATAATGACCATCTACCATTTCCAGAACCAGATGCAAGCGCGTTTAAAGGTGTTAAAATAACGCACAACATTAAATCAAAAAATATGACCCAGGATCTTTCAAAGACTTCATTTATAATTGTTGTATCGTTTGTGTATAATCCCGCTAATGGTTTAATAAAAATAAACATTGGTAAGCAATATATAATTGAAAATCCAATCAATATAAGAATACCGATTTTAACTATTTGGTCGGTTCTTTTTATTTGATTAGCGCCTAGATTTTGAGAAACAGCAGCGGAAATTGTATTGCCAAAGGCCAATACCGGGACATAAGCAAGATTAGTTATTCTATCCGATATTCCAATGACCGTACTTGAATAATCGTTTCTAATATTAATGACGGAAACTAAAACAGAAAAACATATGATAACTAACGCTTCTTGAATAGCTAAAGGAAACGATTTTCGAGCTAAATATTTATACATATCCTTATCGACTACGACTCCTTTTAAAGGATTGCCAATCTTTTTAAATAAAAACAAATATGTATAAATTGCAGTTGCCGCAAATAAATAGGCTAATACTGATGCAATAGCAGCACCATCAGATTTTAAATCTAACACATAAATAAAAATAAAATCGAATACAATATTTGATGTTACTCCTAAAGAATTATATATGAATGGAATAATCGATTTACCTTGGCCTTTATATATTGCGTGTGTTGTATAAATTAAACCATTGAAAGGAATGATAATGGTGGATATTAATAAATATCTTAATGAAGCATCGTAGTTTCCTCCATCTTTTGAAACATTCAATAATTTGATGATCAAAGGTGAAAATGATGCGATGAGTATTGCTAATGCAAAAGCAACTAAGTTAGTAAAAATAATAACCGCTTTAATTGCTTTTAATTTACCATGTTCGTCGTTAGCGCCGTGATATTGTCCAATTAAAAAAGTTGCCGCAACACCAACACCAGTCAATAAAGATATGGCAATATTGATTGGTAGATAGGCAGACAACACATTAGCGATTTCTTTTTCAGCTCCAGCTAATGATAAAATAAAAAAGTCAGCTGCAGGGTATAATGAATTTAAAAAATATACAAAAAATATTGGCATTGAGAACACCAATAGATTTTTAAATATAGAACCGCTAGTAAGGCTTTTTTTCATACCAAAAATAATATAATTATTTAGATTATATTTTTCAATAAAAAAAGACATTTAAATTGTCTTAATTTATAAAACTTTAACGTTGATTGCTCTTGGTTTGCCTTTGTTTGGATCGATTTCTTCGTCAAAAGTCACGTTTTCACCATCGTGAAGAGTTTTGTGTCCTTCTGCTATAATTCCGCTGTAGTGAACAAAAATTTCTCTTTTAGATGTTTCTTCAATAATAAAACCAAATCCTTTTTTATCATTGAAAAATTTTACTGTACCATTCATAGGTATGCCCACGCTTTCTAGCAATTAGATTATTATAGGTAATCAAAAATCACTATACATATTTTATCATTAAATTTACTATGTTTAAAGTTTTAGAAAATATAAAAGTTTTTTGTTGACTACTTTTTTGATATTTTATTAATAGTTAAAGTGTAATTGCGAGGAACAAATATGAAAAAAGAGCCTTCTAAAGTGATGCAAGGGTTGATGAGACTAGATAATGTTAGCGTTGATCAATTATATGAATTAATTAAATTTGATATTGAACATGGAATTAATTTTTTTGATTTATCTGATATTTATGGCGGTGGTGAATGCGAAGCAAAATTCGGAGAAGTAATGAAACATCATCCTGAGTTAAGACAACATATCTACGTTCAAAGTAAATGTGGTATCAATGTTTGCGATGACACTTATTATGATCTTTCAAAAGAGTATATTATCGATTCTTGTTTAAAGGCTTTAAAAAGATGTAATTTGGATTACTTTGATTCTTATTTATTGCATCGTCCAGATATATTTATGGATGCTTTTCAAATTAAAGAGGCATTTAAATATCTATATGATAATGGTTATGTAAAATCATTTGGTGTATCCAATTTTTCTAAAGAAATGATGAAATATTTATTAGATAATGATGTTCCAATAAAAGTTAATCAGTTGCAGCTTGGCTTAGGCCATTTAAATATGATAAAGGAATCTTTAAATTTTAATGT
>JAHZFY010000055.1:4699-7950 GCA_019421105.1 bacterium | reverse complement strand
CACACAAAAGTATTGACATTCAAAAAATGTGTGTTAAATTATAAGTGTTATCGAGCACACTATAATTCTTGGTGAGAAAGGTACGTATGACGATTAAAGAAATTGCAATCTTAGCAAACACTTCTAGAGGCACAGTCGATCGCGTTATCAATAAACGTGGTAAAGTCGCAAAAGATGTCGAAGAAAGAGTTTTAGAAGTGATTAGAGCAACTAACTATCGCCCAAATGAAATTGGACGTTCCTTATCATTATCTAATAAAAAGATTACTGTTGGTTTTATTATTGGTTCAATTGGTAACCCATTTTTTAATTTAGTTATCGATGGCATTAAAGCTACAGCAGAAAAATATAAAAATGCAGGTCTTAAAATTATTATTGAAGAAGTTGACTTATTAAACAAAAAATCAATTGTCAAAGCTTTAGATGTATTGCAAACAAAAAATATTGATGCATTAGCTATCACAAGCTTAAACGATGAAGAAATCATTAAACGCATTAATAATTTAAATATTCCAGTCGTCACTTTATCGATTGATATACCAGTAAATAGAATTTCATTTGTTGGTTGTGATTATTATAATTCGGGTCAATTAGCCGGTAATTTTGCAAATCTTGTTAGAAGTAACGGCACAAACATTGGCATCGTAATTGGTTCTTTATCTCACATTGGACAATCTCAACGATTAAAAGGATTTAAAGATACCATCAATGAAAACATCAACATCATAGAAATAAAAGAAAACCTAGAAGATGATTCCATCTCATATAAAGTTGTTAGTGAAATGGTGGAATCACATGAAGATTTAGAATTAGTTGTCTTTTTAGGAGCTGGTGTTGATGGCGGTTTACAAGCTTTGAAAAAATATGAAGGAAAAATTAAAGCGATTACTGTTGACCAATCTAAGGAAGTTGAAAAAGGTTTATCAAGTGGACTAGTGTTAGCCACGATTACTCAACATCCTTATACTCAAGGAATGAAAACAGTTGAAATGCTATATGATTATCTCATCAGAAAAAGAAAAATCGATTCACAAAAAATTCTTGATAATTCATTGATATTAAAAGAATCTATTATTCCACATAAATTAAACGACACAAATTATTAGGAGGAAGTAAGTTATGGGAAAAAGATTAGTAACACTTGTTACATGCCAATGGTCAGACTTAGATTTTGATACATTGTGCGCTACTGCTAAAAAAATGGGCTATGATGGCTTAGAATTAGCAGTTTGGGGAAATGCATTTGATTTAGATCGTGCTTATGAAGATGATAAGTACATTGAATGGATCAAAGCAACCATGAAAAAGTATGGCTTAGTATTATCTGCTTTAGCCGCTCACATCATTGGACAATGTGTAGGAGATGCACCAGATCCACGTTTAAATAACTTTGCACCAGCTGCATTAGCCAATAAACCAGAAGAAATTCAAAAATGGGGTATTGAATCAATGAAGAAAGTAGCAGTTGTTGCTAAAAAATTAGGTGTAAATACTGTTTCAGGATTTACAGGTTCCCCAATTTGGAAATACTTATATTCCTTCCCACAAACAACAGAAGAAATGGTCGAAAATGGTTTCCAAGAAATTAGAAGATTATGGTTACCAATCCTTGATGTATTTAAAGAAAACGGCATCAGATTCGCCCTTGAAGTCCATCCAGGTGAAATCGCATTTGACTACTATACAACAAAACGTTTATTAGAAGTTATGCATGATAGACCAGAATTTGGATTAAACTTTGACCCATCTCACTTATTATGGCAAGGTGTTACTCCACACATCTTCTTAGAAGACTTCATCGATCGCGTTTATAACGTTCATATGAAAGACGCTGCTGTTACATTGAATGGAAGAACTGGTATCTTAGGTTCTCACATTGACTTTGGCAGCATTAAACGTGGTTGGAACTTCCGTTCATTAGGACATGGACAAGTCAATTTTGAGGAAATTATCCGTGTCTTAAATGCTTATGGCAATCACTGTGCATTAGCAGTTGAATGGGAAGATTCAGGTATGGAAAGAGTCAGCGGTGGTACAGAAGCTTGTGCATTTGTTAGAAAAGTTGACTTTGAACCAAGCGATGTTAAATTCGATGACGCAATTGCAAATAAATCTTAATTAGGAGAATCAATATGCATAAAACATTAAGATATGGTATGGTTGGAGGCGACTTAAAAGCCTTCATTGGTGAAGTTCACCGTAAAGCTATCAATTTTGATACAAGAGCAAAATTAGTGGCTGGCTGTTTCTCAATTGACCCAGTTTTAGGCAAAGAATGTGCCGAAGCTTATGGTGTCGATATGTCTCGTAGCTATTTAGATTATAAAGAAATGGCTGAAAAAGAATCAAAAAGAGAAGATGGTATCGATTGGGTCTCCATTTGTACACCTAACTTCTTACATTATCAAATCGCTAAAGAATTCTTACTTCATAACATTAACGTCGTTTGTGAAAAACCATTATGTTTCACAATTGAAGAAGCAGAAGAATTAGTCAAATTAGCAAAAGAAAGAAACTTAGTGTTCGCAGTCACTTACACCTACACAGGTTATACTATGGTTAAAGTCGCTCGCGAAATGATTCAAAAAGGAGAATTAGGCAAAATCGTTTCCGTTAACGTTGAATACGCTCAAGATTGGTTGATCGATTCATTAGATCCAAACAATCAAAAAGCCACTTCATTAAGCGTTTGGAGAAGCGATCCAAAATATTCTGGTATTTCAAACTGTATCGGTGATATTGGAACTCACGCAGAAAATATGGTCCATTATTTAACCGGACAAGAAATCAAACGCCTAGTTTGTACAACTGATACATACGGTATGGCATTAGATTTAAACGCTAACATGATCATCGAATATGAATCAGGCTTAAGAGCAGCCTTATGGTGTTCTCAAGTAGCATGTGCTCATTTAAACGGCTTAAAAGTTCGTGTCTTTGGTGAAAAAGGCTCCGTTGAATGGGATCAAGAACATCCAGATTATTTACAAGTTACTCCAAAAGGACAAGCTCCACAAGTTTGGGCTAGAGGCGCTGGCTATACAATGAAATATGATGCCGCTAAAAACTCTAGAATCCCAGTTGGACATCCAGAAGGTTTAACAATTGCATTCGCAAATATTTATCGTAATGTTATCACTACAATCTTGAAAAAGAAAAATGGTGAAACACTTACAGATGCAGACCTAGACTTCCAAAAAGCAGAAAATGGCTTAGATGGTGTCAGATTCATCCATAAAGCTATTGAATCT
>JAHZFY010000055.1:0-4689 GCA_019421105.1 bacterium | reverse complement strand
AAAGAAGGCAAATGGGTCGAATACAATAAATAGGTTTTAAGGGTTGAAATCCTAAAATATAGAAATTTACATAGTTTATAATAAGGAGGAAAAATTTCTATGAAAAAACAAATTGCTAGCCTAGGATTAGTCTTAGCCTTAGGCGCAGTAGCTATGGGCGTTGTTGGTTGTGCTCCAGCAGAAAAAACAATCGAAGTTTTAGTCCAAACAGCTGACCATGGTTGGACAGGTGCTGTTCAATCCTATGCACAAGAAAAAGTTGCAGAATTAAACAAAGAAGGTAAGTACAAAGTCAACTTAACAGCTTGTGAATCTGCTACTGACGAAGCTAACAAAATCGATGACTTAATCGGTCGTAAAGATTCTCTTCACGGTATCGTTTTGCTTCCAATCGACAACACTTTAGAAGCAGCAGTTACAAAAATTGCTAATGCTAAAATCCCATTTGTCCAATTTGACCGTGTCATTACAACTGACGCTATCAACAATGCAGAATCCCGCGTTGCTAACGTTTTAGGTGACAACTATGGTATCGGTGTTGCTACAGCTGAAAGAATGATCAAAGACGGCTTAAAACCTGGCGATAAAGTCATTATTTTCCCAGGTGACAACTCCTCAGTTCCAGTCGCTCGTAACAATGGTTTCTTTGACACATTAAAAGAAGATGGCGGTTGGTCTGATGAACAAGTTAAAGCAATTGCTTCTACTGACTATACAGGTTGGTCCAGAACAAAAGCTCGTGAATTATTCGTTAACCAAGGTAATAAAATGCTTGATTACAACTGGATTTTCACACACGACTCTGAAATCGCAATGGGTATCTTAGAAGAATTAAAAGTTAATAACGTTTCCAAAGAAGTTAAAGATCACTTCAAAAATGGTGGCGTTAAATCCTTAGCATCTTCTTCCGGTTTAGATGAAATGTATGCTGTCTTAGAAGGCGCACATACAGGTAACTATGGTGAATGTTATTCTGAAGATATGGACTTATTCGATGTCACTTATGACCCAGCTATGATCAAAATCGCAATTGATGATATGGTCAAATACTTAGATGGCGAAAAAGTTGAAAAGAACCACGTCGTCCCAGTTAACGTCGTTGACAAAACTAACGTTAAAGATTTCCAAGGCTTCGGCTCTGGTAACTACCGTAAATAAGTAGTACTTATTTGATAACAATATATCCCGGGGGTCAATCCCCTGGGATATTATTAAGAAAGGAGTAATTATATGCCATTATTAACAATGAAAGATATTTCAAAGTCATTCTTTGGCGTTGAGGTTTTACATAATGTTAAATTTGAAGTAAATAAAGGCACAACTCACGCATTATTAGGTGAAAATGGTGCTGGCAAATCTACTTTGATGAACATTTTAACTGGCATTTATACTAAAGATAGTGGACATATATTCTTTGATGGTGAAGAATTAGAAGACTGCACTGTTAAAAAAACAGAAGCTGCAGGTATTGCTTTTGTTCACCAAGAATTAAATTTGTTTAATGATTTAAAATGCTATGAAAATAACTTTTTAAACAAAGAATATATCAATAGTTTTTCAAGAAAATTAAACATCAAAAAAATGATCAAAGAGTCGCAAGCCCTTTTTGATGATTTAGGTGTTGATATTAAAGCTACCGAAGAAGTTGCTAATTTAACAACAGGTCAAAAACAACTTCTTGAAATTGCACGCGCCTTACATCAAAATGCAAAATTGATTATTTTAGATGAACCTACAACTGCATTATCTAATGCTGAAATTGATAATTTATTTAGAATTGTCAATACATTAAAAAAAGAAGGAAAATCATTCATCTTTATTTCTCATAAGATGCCTGAAATATTTAGATTAGCAGATGAATACACTGTATTTAGAAATGGTCATTATATTTCAAGCGGCAAAATTAAAGATGTTGAACCAGATGATTTAACAAGAGATATCGTCGGTAAAAACTACGCCAATCAAGAAATTTATGAAAAACGTGAGTTAGGCGATGTCATTTTAACTGTTAAAAACCTTAGTGGTTACTTGTTCCAAAACGTTTCCTTAAAAGTAAGAAAAGGTGAAATTATTGGTCTTACAGGTTTGCAAGGTTCTGGTAGCTCTGAATTTTTACAAGCTATCTTTGGAGCAATTAAACCAACTAATGGAACAATTAAGGTTTATGGTCGTTTCTTAAAAGATGGAAACATCAAATACGCAATGAAAAATAACGTTGCTATGATCGCATCTAATAGAAAAGAAAATTCGATTATTCCTGCGATGTCATTATTAGAAAATATGTATGTTGCAGAACATCAATTATCTTCTTCAAAACCACACATCAATTACAAAAAAGAAAAAGAAATTTTTGCTAAATATCGTAATGACTTAGGCGTTAAATGTAATTCCTGCGATGACTTGATTACATCTTTATCAGGTGGCAACCAACAAAAAGTCATCATCGCTCGTTGGTTAGATACTGACTGCGATATCATCTTGATGGATAACCCAACACAAGGTATCGACGTTGGCGCTAAAGCAGAAATTTATAAATTGATTCTTAAATTATCTGAACAAGGTAAAACTGTGTTATTCAACACATTAGAAATTAACGAAATTCAAAAAGTTGCAGATCGTTGCTGCGTTTTCTATCACGGTCATATTGAAAAGATCTTAGATAGAAATGAAATCAACGAAGAAACTGTCATGATGTATGCAACAAATGCCCACAAAGTACATCATGAAGGCTAATTATAGGAGGACAAAAGTATGACAACAGCTATTAAAGCTAACAAAAAGAAAATGACTTTTGGCGAGATGGCGAAAGCTAGCTGGAAACACGGAAGCTTTTTATACATCTTTATTGCAATGTTATTAGTCTACGTTTTGGCTAACATTCAATACATCAACTGGCATTCTCTAACTAACATTTTGACTCATACTGCCGTTGTTGGAACAGTTGCATTAGGTATGGGTTTAATTATCATCGCTGGGGATATTGATCTTAGTGTCGGTGCGAACTTCGCATTCTCTGGTGGTTTAGGCATTTTGGCTTATAACGAAGTGTATGCAAAATCTGGGCATGGAGTTGCAACACTTGTCGCAATCGTTGTTGTAATTGCGTGTGCTGCTACAATTGGATTTATCAATGGTTTTATGATTGGTAAATTAAAAATGCCAGCATTCATCGCAACTTTAGGTACAATGTTGATCTTTAGATCACTTTGTAAATACATTTTAAAAGCTATTCCAACTTCTGATGGACAACAACAACAAACTTATCAATTAGTTGACTATTATAAATCTCCATTTTATTCCTTGGGTAATGAAAAATTTTTGACAATCCCAATTGTTGGCTTAGTATTAATTGCTTTAGTTATCTTAATTTGGTATTTTGCAAAATATACTAAATTTGGTAGAAAAATTTATGCTTTAGGTTCAAATTCTAAAGCTGCAACATTAGCCGGTATTAATGTTCCATGGACTAAAGTTATTATCTTTACAATCGCTGGTGCATTAATTGGTATCGCTGCTTTATTACACATTGGTATTTATTCATCAATGGATTCATCTACTGCTGGTATGTCATATGAATTATATGCAATTGCATCATGTGTCATCGGTGGTATTGCAATGAGTGGTGGTAGAGGTAACATCATAGGTATCTTATTTGGTGCTTTATCATTCCAAATCATCGATAAAATCATCGCTGCATTAGGTTTAAACCCATTAATCAACGATACAATTAAAGGCTCAATCTTATTAGTAGCTGTCATTATTCAAGTTATTACAATTGATCGTGCCGCATTTAATAAATTCTTACAACGTGTCGGTATTAAATTTAATCCTGACCAAGCATTGTTACTTGAAGGCGAATTACGTAAAAAAGTTAACAATGTCAAAATTAGTTATGACAAAAAATTTAAAGCAGTTTTAACAAAAAATATCACTAAAGAAGAAGCTGACGTTTTAATCAATAAATTATTAGATGAACGTGAAGCAAAAATCGTTGCTTTAAATAACAAATATAATCTCTTAATCGATAACGCTAATTTAAAGGCAAAAGAAGTTGAAAGATCTATGAATATTAAAGATGCTGAAAAAGCAGCTAAAACTACATTAAAAGAATTAAAAGCTGCACAATCTAGCGCTTTAAAACAATATAAAAATGAAGTCGGTCCTCAAGTCGGATTAGTTTTAGCAAAACAAAACGAATTTGCAAAAGAACTATATGAGACCGCTACAAAAGAAAACGAAAAAGTATTTGCTTTAAAAAATGATATGAGCGTCTTATATGAAAATGCTGAACATGTTTTAAAACGCGATTCAGAAGTCGATAAAGAAAAAGCTCAAATAGCATATGATAACAAAGTTGCCAAATTAAACGCACTTGTTATTAGTGTCAAAACAAATCATGAAGCAAACGCTAACAACTTAAAAGCTGCATTTGAAGCAACTGTTAATAAAAACAATGCTTTAATTGAAGCAAATAGACCTAACGAAGAAACTCAAAAACAACAAAATGAAGAAAGACTTCAAAATTTAGCTCTTAAAAAAGCTCAAAAAGATGAAAGAATTGCTGCAAAACAAGCGGTTATTAATGAAAAACGTGCTGCAAAACAAGCAGCGAAAGATGCTGAAAAAGAAGAAATGGCAAAACGTGTTGCCTATTTAGAATCAGTCGCTAAAGATCGCGGTATGCGCTTA
>JAHZFY010000054.1:5870-7963 GCA_019421105.1 bacterium | reverse complement strand
TACTCAAGGTTTACCTCGTGTTCAAGAATTATTTGAAGCCCGTAATCCAAAAGGTGAAGCTTTAATTTCTGAAATCGAAGGTGAAGTTATCGACATCAAAGCTGATGGTGGACGTTATGTCGTCACTGTCAAAAACGATTTAGAAGAAAAAACTTACACCACAAACTACGGTGTTAGATTAAGAGTGGCAAAAGGTGACTTTGTCAAAAATGGTGGCAAGATTACTGAAGGTGCTATTTCTCCTAAAAAATTATTGGAAGTTTCAAATTCTTCCGCGGTTGAAAACTACATCTTAAAAGAAGTACAAAAAGTTTATTCTATTCAAGGTATTTCTATTTCTGATAAACACATCGAAGTTATCGTTAGACAAATGCTATCTAAAGCATTTATCATCGATGCTGGTGATACTGACTTATTAGCAGGTACAACAGTCGATATTCAAACTATCACTGATGAAAACGCTAAAGTCATGGTGCAAAATAAACGCCCAGCTGTCTTTAACCCATTAATCTTTGGTATTAGAAAGATTGCATTAGAAACAGATTCATTCTTATCTGCTGCTTCCTTCCAAGAAACCACAAGAGTGTTAACTGACGCTGCTATTAAAGGCAAAACCGATTACTTGCATGGTCTAAAAGAAAATGTTATTGCTGGTAAACTAATTCCTGCAGGACGCGGTTTATTAAGCGAAGAACAAGAACATGAATTGGTTAAAGACTTCACTGTTAAATCCACAATGGCTAAGGTCAAAAACCAATACATTGAAGCTCATGATAGAGCCATTCAAGAATTAGAAGAAAAACTTGAAGAACAAGAAAACAATTAAAAAAATAGCCTAGACTCGTTTCTAGGCTTTTTTAATGAAATTAAGAAAAATAACGTCATTTATTTGACAATAAAGTAATTTTGTAATATCCTCATAACATAATTTATTTTACTTAAGTAAACAAAGGAGGAAAAAACATGAAACAAGTTAAAGCATTAACATTATTAGCTTTGGGTACAATGGTATTGACTGCTTGTGGACCTACTACAGTTGGATCTAGTGATAATTATTTCCAAATTAATCAAGACGAATACAAAGTTACCTTCAACGATCTTAGAACTGCCCATGTCTATGAAGCTGAAGCTAATCAAAAAGGCGATATTAAAGCCTTAGTCGTTCCTGTTGAATTAAAAGGTTATTCTGCTGATAAATTACCTGTTGGAAGAGAAGGAACAAGAGAAGATATTGAAAAAGCAATTTTTGGTAAAGATTCTAGTGAAGATCCAGAAATGGCTTGGGAATCTTTAGCAAGCTTTTATTACAAATCTTCATATGGCCAATGCAAATTCTCAGGCGAAGTAACTGATTGGTGGTATGTCGACATGACACCAATGGAATTTTCAAAAACTTACAGCACAAATCAATTAGTTGGTGAAATTTCTGATTATTATCGTTTAGGAGAAGGTAAAAACAAACTCAATATCGATGAATACGACGCAAATGATGATGGATTTGTCGATATCTTAATGATGGTTTATTCTTGTCCAACTGGCGCTGATGGATTAAAAGATTCTACATTCTGGGCTTACACAACTCAAAAAACTAATCCAGATGGTGTTGCAAAAGATAAAGATGGCAACCCAACTCCAGAAGCATTAGCCAACCCATTCTTTTCAAGATATTGGTGGGCATCTTATAGATTTATGTATGAAGATGGCTATTCTGATGAAAATGGAAAACATAAAGATTGGACAGATAGCCAAATCGCTAATAATGAAGCAAAAATTGACACACATACATACATCCACGAAACAGGTCATGGTATCGGCTTAGCTGATTATTATTCTTATGACTATGATGGTGGCGCTCCTATGGGTGGCGTTGACATGATGGATAATAACGTCGGTGATCATAACGCTTATTCTAAAGCTTTATTAGGTTGGATTTCACCATATGTTCCAACAGGTGATACCACAATTACATTAAGACCATTTGAAACAAGTGGTGATGCAATCATCGTTCCAAGTAGAACTGCAAATTGGAAAGAAAAATCATATTCATTGCTCGATGAATATATGGTCATTCAATATGATACACCAGAAGGCTT
>JAHZFY010000054.1:0-5860 GCA_019421105.1 bacterium | reverse complement strand
AGTCGATGATGGTTTAGATGAATATGATGGTAGCTATCCAGTTTATTACAATGAACAAGGTGTTAGAATCATGCATGTCGATTCAAGAATTGGTACCTTTACAAATGACAATGGTAATAAAAAATTCGGACAATACGTTCAAAAACCATGGTTAAATACTGAAGAATACTGGGCAGACTTTGCTCATGACAACACTCCATCTAGAACAGTCAATGGCAATAACTTAATCGAATTGATTAAACCAGATGGAACAGCATTTAAAACAGGAAGAGCAGACAATTCTTGCTTATTCCAAACTGGCGATGTCTTAAAAGATAGAACCATGAACACAATCGATTTAACATCCGATCCACTAAATAGAAAGAATTACCAATTAGGTTTTGAAATCGAAATTGGTGAAATGACTAGTGAAGGTGTTCAAATTATCTTTAGAGCAGTTGGAGAATAAAAATCAAAATAGACACGAGTCAAATCGTGTCTTTTTATTTGCTTTATTTTTAATAAAAAAAATGCTAGATTAAATGCATGAAAAAAACATTCCTCAAATGCTTTTTATTTATAAACACTAGTTTGTTATTGACTGGGTGTTTATTTTCTACGCCTTTAGAATTTGTTCCTTATAATGATTATTTAAAGCCATTAGACAATAAAACCTCTATTAATGGCGATGGATATTATAAATTAGATGAATATCAACCTTTAAAATATTATGATTTAGATGGCAATGAAAAAGTTATAGATGAGTTTAAAGATGTTTATAATTCCTCAAATAATGGGCGACCATACTTAAATATGGAATCGATTGGAGAACAAAATCTTTTAGTTATTCCAGTTAGTTTTAATGACTCTAATAAAAGCGATCAAGATGAAAAATTAATCCATTTAAACAACGCTTTTTTTGGCGAAAAAAGTAAAACTATATCTGAATCAGTAGCTAGTTTTTATAATACCTCATCGTATGGGCATTTGATTTTAAAAGGAAAGGTGTCTCCTTTTTTCAATTTAAACCTCAATAGTGGAGATTTATTAAGATATTGCAAATCTAAGACTAATGCGTCTAGATATGTCGTAGATGAAGCAATTAAATGGTATAAAGAAAATTTTGATGATATTGAAACTTTTGATAACGACGATGATGGATATATCGATGGTGTTTTTATCGTCTATGATGCACCATACATCAATTCCCATAAAAACAATTCTTTATTTTGGGCTTATGTCGATCATATGAAAAAGAAAGAATCAATTACTTTTAAAGATGAAAGAATCACTTTAAACGACGACGATGATAATTTTATTTCCACTTACGCTTGGGCGTCTTATTATTTTGCTAATCCAACAAATAATTATGTCGATGCACATGTATTCATCCATGAAGTGGGGCATATATTCGGCTTGCAAGATTATTATTCTAATGGTACCTATCAACCTTTAGGTTATTTAGATATGATGGATTATAACATTGGAGATCATAATGCTTTTTCAAAAATGCTGCTCAACTGGGCCACTCCATATGTTATCAGTGATTCTACAACTATTAAAATAAAACCAACCATCACTAGTGGTGATATGATTTTATTGCCTTGTGGAACTTGGAATCAAACACCATATGATGAATTTTTGTTGTTAGAATTTTATGCGCCTATAAAAACTAATGAATACGATAATAAATTATCTTTTACCTATCAAAATGGTAATAATGAAATAAAAAATGGAAAGATTTTTACAAATTATGGCATCAAAGTGTATCATGTTGATTCAACGATTGCCTATGTAAAAAATAAAGGTTTAGGAAACATCATTTCCTTATTTGATGATAAGGATGTTTTAAATAAGTTGAATCAATATAAATTGGATTGTGAAAAAGAAGGCATTTATCCATCTTATTGCATTGATTTTGCCTACACTAATAACAATTCCAATCATCCTTATATAAAACTTTTAGAAAGTTCAGGAAATAACTCTTTTATTAATGGTAACGCTGCTAGCAACGATACGTTATTTAAAAAAGGCGATACTTTTGGTGTGGAAGAATTTAAAGATTTCACTTTTTATGATGGCACAAAATTAGGCTATTCTTTTAGAGTTAATGAAGTTAATTCTTTATATGCTGAGATAACTTTTGAAAGGCTTAATTAAAAAAATCTTGCAAAGAAAAATAAGTTTATATATTATATAGAAGCGTGTGATTTATTGTGCAAGACCGGTTTGGTCATTTTTTAAAAGAAAATATGATACACTCGGTAGCGTTGCAAGTCACTAGATGTTTGTGAAAGGAGAATTATTATGCCAACAATTAATCAACTCGTTCGTCAAGGTAGAACTAAATTGGTCGAAAAATCCAAAGCTCCTGCTTTAGGAAAACGTTGGAACACTTTGAAAAGCAAAATGACCAACCAAAATGCTTCTCAAAAACGTGGTGTTTGTACCCGTGTCGGTACTATGACACCTAAAAAACCAAACTCTGCGTTAAGAAAATACGCTCGTGTTCGCCTATCGAATGGTTATGAAGTTACTGCTTATATCGGTGGTGAAGGACACAACTTACAAGAACACTCAACTGTCATGATTCGTGGTGGTCGTGTTAAAGATTTACCTGGTGTTCGTTATCACATCATCCGTGGTACTTTAGACTGTGCAGGTATTGAAGCTCGTCGTCAAGGCCGCAGCCAATATGGTACTAAAAAACCAAAAGGTAACGAATAATTAAAAAAACAATATTGATTAAGTATATAAAAAAGGAGGAACAATTATGCAACGAAAGGGAAGTGTTGCTAAAAGAGATGTATTACCTGATCCAATTTATAACTCAAAATTAGTAACTCGTTTAATTAATAGATTGATGTTAGATGGTAAAAAAGGTACAGCTGAATCAATTTTATACAACGCATTTAATAAAGTTGAAGCTAAAACTGGCAAACCAGCAATGGATGTCTTTGCTACTGCAATCAACAACATCATGCCTGAAGTTGAATTAAAACTTCGCCGTATTGGTGCTGGTAACTACCAAGTTCCAATTGAAGTTAATCCAGAAAGAAAAGTTACATTAGGTCTTCGCTGGTTAGTTAACTATTCAAGATTAAGAGGAGAAAAATCCATGGAAGATCGTTTAGCAGGCGAAATTATCGATGCTGCTAATGGTACTGGTGCTTCCGTTAAGAAAAAAGAAGATACCCACAGAATGGCAGAAGCCAACAAGGCCTACGCACATTATCGTTGGTAATCGAGGTTGTAGTTTATGGCACGTGAATATGATTTACTACATACACGCAATATAGGCATTATGGCCCATATTGACGCAGGTAAAACAACCACAACCGAAAGAATTTTATTCTTCACACATAAAATTCATAAAATTGGTGAAACCCATGAAGGTTCCGCTACAATGGACTGGATGGTCCAAGAACAAGAAAGAGGTATTACTATTACTTCCGCTGCTACAACAGCATTCTGGAAAGGTAATAGAATTAACATCATTGATACTCCAGGGCACGTTGACTTCACAGTTGAAGTTGAAAGATCATTGCGTGTCTTAGATGGTGCTGTCACTGTCTTAGATGGTAAAAATGGTGTCGAACCTCAAACCGAAACAGTTTGGAGACAAGGTAGCAAATACGGTGTCCCAAGAATTGTTTTCGTCAATAAATTAGACGCTATCGGTGCTGACTTTGAAATGTCAGTTCAATCTTTACATGACCGCTTAGCTGCTAATGCTGTTGCAGTTCAATATCCAATCGGTATTGAATCAACATTAAGAGGCTGTATCGACTTAGTCGAAATGAAAGCATGGGAATATCAAAGCAAAGATCCAAATGATCCACCTGTTGAAATCGCTATCCCAGCTGAATATGTCGATAAAGCTAATGAATTAAGAATGAAATTATTAGAAGCTGTCGCAGCTTTTGATGATGACATTATGATGAAAGTTTTAGAAGGCGAAGAACCAAGCGTTGAAGAAATTAAAGCAACTATTCGTAAAGCTGTTTTAACTGGTGAATTCTTCCCAGTCTTCTGCGGTTCTGCTTATAAAAATAAAAACGTTCAATTGTTATTGGATGGTGTCGTTGATTATTTACCATCTCCAGTTGATATCAAACCTGCTAAAGGCGAAGATAAAAACGGAAATGAAAAAGCATGCGCTGCTGATGACAACGCTCCATTAGCGGCATTAGCATTTAAAATTGCTACTGACCCATTCATTGGACGTTTAGCATACGTTAGAGTTTATTCTGGCGTCTTAAAATCTGGTTCTTATGTCTATAACTCCACAAAAGGTGTTAAAGAAAGAATCGGTCGTGTCGTTTTAATGCACGCTAACCACCGTGAAGAAGTCGATTGTCTAAACGCTGGTGATATCGGTGCAGTCGTCGGCTTAAAAAATACAATTACTGGTGACACATTATGTGATATGGATAACATCACCATCTTAGAAAGAATGGAATTCCCAGAACCAGTTATTGAAGAAGCGGTTGAACCAAAAACCAAAGCTGACCAAGAAAAGATGACAATGGCTTTAATCAAATTAGCCGAAGAAGACCCAACATTTAAAGTTCATACAAACGCTGAAACTGGCCAAACAATTATCGCTGGTGTCGGTGAATTGCACTTAGATGTTTTAGTCGATAGATTAAGAAGAGAATTCGGAGTCCAAGTTAACGTCGGTGCTCCACAAGTTGGATACCGTGAAACAATCAAAACCGAAGCCGAATGTGAAGGTAAATATATCCGTCAATCCGGTGGTCGTGGTCAATATGGTCACGTTTGGATCAAATTTGAACCAAACCCAGGAAAAGGTTTTGAATTCGTCGACGCTATCGTTGGTGGTACTGTTCCAAGAGAATATATCAAACCAACTAAAGATGGCTTAGAAGATTCCTTGCATCGTGGTTTAATTGCTGGTTATCCAGTTATGGATATCAAAGCAACATTATTTGATGGTTCTTACCATGATGTCGACTCTTCTGAAGCAGCTTATAAAATCGCTGCCTCTATGGCACTTAAAGAAGCTGCTAAAAAGTGTAGCC
The DNA here is from genome assembly GCA_019421105.1 of bacterium. GTDB lineage: Bacteria > Bacillota_I > Bacilli_A > RFN20 > CAG-826 > CAJOOD01. Next base: position 836 of record JAHZFY010000054.1, on the reverse strand, counting down.
CAGTTATTTTAGAACCTATCATGAAACTTGAAATCACTGTTCCAGAACAATATTATGGTGATGTCGTTGGTGATATTTCTAGAAGAAGAGGTCTTGTCATGGGTGAAGATCAAAGAGGTAATGCTAAGATTATCGAAGCAGAAGTACCATTATCACAAATGTTTGGTTACGTTACCGATTTGCGTTCTATGACACAAGGTCGTGGCAACTACACAATGCAATTTGATCATTACGGCGAATGCCCGAGATTCGTCGCTGAAGAAATTATTAAAAAATCCGGGATGTCTAATCGTTAATTGATACCTTTAGGTATTGACTAACAACCAACATTTGCTATACTAATTCGTGTAATGACGAAATTTTAAATCTAAGGAGGAAATTTCAATGGCAAAAGAAAAATTTGATAGAAGCAAAGTTCATGTGAACATTGGTACTATCGGTCACGTTGACCACGGCAAAACAACATTAACTGCCGCGATCACAACTGTTCTCGCTCAACAAGGCGGAGCAAAAGTCATGGCTTATGATCAAATCGATAAAGCTCCAGAAGAAAGAGCTCGTGGTATTACAATTAATACTGCTCATATTGAATATCAAACAGCCAAACGTCACTATGCTCACGTTGACTGCCCAGGACACGCTGACTATGTTAAAAATATGATTACTGGTGCTGCTCAAATGGATGGTGCTATCCTTGTTGTCGCAGCTACAGACGGCGCAATGCCACAAACTCGTGAACACATCTTACTTGCTCGTCAAGTTGGTGTTCCATACATCGTTGTCTTCTTAAATAAATGTGACTTAGTCTACGATCCAGAAATTATTGAATTAGTCGA
>JAHZFY010000053.1 GCA_019421105.1 bacterium | reverse complement strand
TTTCAAATAATTTCTTTTCAAAATCACCACGAACATAGGATTTAACAACTCTAATACCGCTGATATTTTCTTCGATTCGATCATTTAATTCATCGTATTCATCAAAGACTTTAACAAAGATAGGATCAGCTTTTTTTACAATTAAGATGATTCCCACTGCTAACATTGGAATAAGCGGTATGAAAATCCAAGATAATGATGGAGCCATAATAATCGATATAATTAACGACGTTAAAATCATCAGTGGCGCTCTAAATAATATTCTTAATACGCTCATGACAGCTTGTTGAGTATAAAAAACGTCTGTGGTTATTCTTGTAACTAAACCTGCTGTTGCAAATTTATCGATGTTTTCAAAAGAAAAATTTTGAATGGATTCATACATATCATGTCGAATATTTTTAGATAAACCTAAAGAAGCAACCGAAGCAAATCTTGCCCCAAGCAATCCAAAGATCATCGAGCCTATGGCTAAAGGTAAAAGAATCAATGAGCATTTTAATATAGCATCAAATGCCGCTTTTGAAATTTCCTCTGTTACAACACTTGCTGTAGCTAAAACTTCTAATTCGTCTATCATCCATTTAATAACAAAAGGGATAATGCACTCACATGCAACCTCTAAAGCAACAAAAATTGGTGTGATAATTGCGTATTTTTTAAATTCACGGAAAGACGAAATAATTCTTTTAACAACATCTAAATATCTGACTTTTCTTTTTTTAGATTTTGCCATAATTTCTCCTTTCTTAATTTTTAATTAAAATCTACATTGAAGCATTTTAACAAATTAAAATATATTTGCAAGGATGTTGTAAATAAGAAAATAAAAAAGTGTGTTTCCACACTTCTTTATTAGTAAAGCAAACGATAATATTCTTTTAATTTTTGTCCTCTTCGTTGGCATAACGCTACGAATATAATGTCGATTAGATTATGTTGAACTGTTCTAGATCTAGTTGAATATGTCTTTAATCCTTTGCCAATAGAAGAATGTTGTATTTTAACATCAGAAATAGAAGATAAAGGATTTTCACCAAATCTAGTCAAGCTGATGATAGGTATGTTTTTTGATTTTAATACTTGAGCAGTTTTAATTATGTCGATAGTTTCACCAGTATAAGAAATAAATAAAGCTGCATCATCTTTTTTTATAACCATGCTCGATAAAATCTCAGCGTGAGGATTATCAAAAACTTGGCAATCTATACCAATTCTTCTAAATTTATATTCAGCATCGTGAGCCACCATCGCTGATCCAGATAAAGCGTATATAAAAACTTTATTAGCCTTATCGATTAAATCCACTGCTTTTTTAACCTCATCTATATTTAAGACATCGATTGTAGCTTTTAAAGAAGCGATGTTTAATGTTGTGACCATATGGACAGTTTCTTCAATAGTCAGATTTTTTGTATTTGGGTTTTCAATATCATATATGCTTTGTTGGACGTTATGTTCTTCATTTGCCACTTCATGATATAAATCCATAATAAAATCCCTAAAAGAAGTATATCCAATGCTTTGGCAAAATCTAACAACCGTTGCCGTAGATACCTTTATTTTTTTAGATAAAGCAGCAATGGTCATATTCGAAGCATCTTTTGGATGTTTAATAACATAAGTTGCAACTTTTAGTTCTTGTTTAGACAAAGAATGCATCGCTTCATTAATTTTTAAAATGCAGTGGTTCATGTGTTATCCTCCAAATAGCGCTTTTTTAATATATTAATATCTTCATTCGTCAACTTCAACCCATTAAATATATAGTTGTCTAAAGAACCGTATATTTTTTGAATTGTAGCAAAAAACTCATCTAAAAACTCCTTTTTTGCCAAATAAAAGCATTCATAATATTCATATTCTAGTTCATTTAGATTTGGATGGTCTTTTAAAAATTGTTCGAATTTTGGTTTTGAATAAACATTGGTCAATAAGTGTTCATCATACATTGTTTTTTTATCGCATCCTAAAACATGGAGCAATAATATTGTTGCGATGCCCGTTCTATCTTTTCCAGAAGTACAATGATATAAAACCGTCCCATCGCTACAATTTAGCAAATATGTAAAAAAGTTTTTATAAGCCTTTATTGCTTGAGGTTCTATAGCCATTTGATGATAAACATCCATAAAAAAATCAAATGGTCTAGGATTATTAGTTAACTTATATGGATATTTTTCTAAATATTGTAAAACTATTTCATGATGATAAGAAATCAAATCATAATTCAATTTGTCTTTTAAGTTAGTAAATGATCTTGAAGATCTAAAATCGATGACTATTCTAACTTTATAATCGTTATATAAAATATTAAATTCTTCGTTGCTCAAATTAGATAACGTCGCACTTCTTAAAATTAAATTAGATTTGATACGCTTATTATCTTTTGTGATATATCCGCCTAAATCTCTAATATTTTCTATCGTATTAAATTTTAAAATCATAACTAATTCACATCGCTTATTTTTGGGATAGTATATGTTGGTTTTTTGCTATCTTTTTTAAAAGACTTACTATCTTTTTCATAGTTTAGCAAAGAATATTTTAAACCTAAATAGGTATTTGAAACATAGTCATGTGGAGCAAAATTATGTTTATTAAACGCCATTAAAAGAATAGTGATAAATAATGGAATTAAAGCTAGGTATGGAATTTGAGTATAAAGCAATATAGGTGCAAAGATATTTATCGATGCAAAGCATAAATAACGGATGATGACGTTTTTATTATTCGCTCTAATTTGTTTTTCTTTATTCACTAAAACCATCTTAAACATCATTTCACCAAGACTGACCTTACTTTTTAAACATAATGGGATGATCAAATAATATATCGATGAGGAAATCAATGCGACAATTAAAACAGTATATATCAAAGTGTAATATGTAAATTTGCTATTTAAAATGTAGTCTGGATTAGAATAAAAATATTTTAAAGCTTCTTCATATTCACCTTTTAAAAAATAGGCTAAATCTTCATAAGTCGCTCCAACAACAGGAACGATTTCACCATTGCTTGAAGTTTCAAATAATTTAGAATCTAGTTTAGATTTGCAATAATATTCATATTTTTGATCTAAAATAGCTCTTGAGTCACTCGTATAAAAATTGCTAATCGGTACATCGAAATTTTCAATTGGAGATTTTTTATCGTCGTATTTTTCAATATGAGTTAAAAACTCTCCTTGCTCTGTCTTTATAAATAACTGACTTTCTTCATACATGTTTTGTACATAATGAATTTTATCTTCATATCCTAAAGCATCAAAGACTGTAAAATAGGCTAAAGTCATTAAACCAATGGACAATAAAAAGAAGAACCCAATATCAATCAAAGCACTAAACATACGTTTATAAAAAGGAGGAGTGGCTATTTTATATTGTGTATCTTCTTTTTGTTGGTCATTTAAAAGGAAAGGTGATTGTTCCGTTTTTGGAAGTTCTTTATTAATTTTTTTCATCAATAATAGTTTACACCTTTCCTTGCTTAATTCTAGAGTATTTCTATTGAACCAATAGAGATTTTATTTCCTGTTTCTTCATCAAATAAAATGATGCCCTTTCCAACAATATCAAAATTGATCTCTTCGTCTGTCTTATAGTCGATTAAACCAAATTCGACAGCACTCAATAATTCTCCATTGACGTTAATTTTAATAGTGGTTTCCATACCAGCTGGCAAAGTAGAATACGCTAAACCATGCATTTTTCCTTCTTTTTTAATAGCTAGATATTCTGGTCTAATACCAAGCACTACTTTTTTAGGTACAGTATCAACTTCATCTAAACATGTAAATTTAGCGGTTGTTCGTAAAAAGTTTAAAGTGATGGTATTATTTTTGCCTTTATTTGCAACTGCAGGAACAAAGTTCATAGTTGGATTTCCAACGAAGTCTGCGACAAATAAATTGTTTGGTTTTGAATAAACATCTAATGGTTTATCGTATTGTTGTAAGATACCTTCGTTCATCAAACAAATTTTAGTTGCTAAGGTCATAGCTTCTAATTGGTCATGAGTAACATAGACAAACGTTGAATCTGTATCGTTATGAAGACGTTTTAATTCGGTTCTCATTTCCCCTCTTAATTTTGCATCTAAGTTTGATAAAGGTTCATCCATGAATAAAACTTCAGGTTTTGGGGCTAAAGTTCTAGCGATTGCAACACGTTGTTGTTGACCACCACTTAATTCAGCAGGATAGCGATCTTTAAATTGAGAAATTTTAAGCATCGCCATAACTTCTTCAACGCGTTGTTTGATTTGATCTTTTTTCCATTTTAAGTTTTCTAGACCAAATGCAATGTTTTTATAAACAGTCATGTGTGGCCATAATGCATAGTTTTGGAATAAGAAACCAACATTTCTTTTTGCAGGAGATACATTGATTCCTTTTTCTGAATCAAAAACGACTGTATCACCGATGATAATTTTTCCAGATGTAGGAGTCTCTAACCCAGCAATCATTCTAAGAGTCGTTGTTTTTCCACACCCAGATGGACCTAATAAAGTAATAAAACTACGATTATCAATAACCATGTTAAGGTTATCGACCGCCACAAATTTACCCCATCTTTTTGTGACGTTAATTAATTCGATTCTTGGCATAATTAACCTCCGATACCTTTATCAATTGAGGCTCCTGTCAATTTATTAACTAACAAGTTAATTGCAATGACAAATACGACAATTAATAAGTTAATAGCGTTGCTTATTTGATTTAAACCATACATATCAAAGTATTGTAATACGTTGGTAATCAATGAGAAACTTGATGTAATTAAAACGAATAATGTCAATTCTCTCATACAAGAGATAAATGGCAATAAATAACATGAAATGAAGCTAGATTTTTGAATAGGGAATAAAATGCGTGTCATTCTCTTCCACCATGGACAATTAGTTAAAATAGCCGCTTCTTCTATTTCACCAGAAAGTTGTAACATAGCATTCGTGCCACTTCTTGAAGCAAATGGTAAGAATTTAATACCACCTGCAAAAATACAAATCATAACTGCTGACCATTCATTATTGGTATTTGAAACATTTAACCATGTAAATCCTTTAACAAATGATAATGAGAAGAATATTGCACCAAATGATAATGCTGGAATTAAATATGGTAAGAACGCTGTACTTGATACAAAATTAGATAACCAACCTCTTCTATTTTTAGAGACTGCATACCCAATTAAAATACCAAATGTTCCTGCTATTAAAGCGACGACACAAGCCACTAAAACAGAACGTCCAAACGCTCTCCAAATTGTATAGTTATGGAAAACGCCAGCCGCTGATTGACCTTGGTTTGTAATTCTTACGTCAAAACTTTCAGAGCTAAACCAATATTTAAATGTTAATGTCGTAATATCGCCAGAGTTTTCTTCTAATGATTCTAAAATAAATGTAATCAATGGGAAAACGGCAAAGAATAATACGAATGATGACTGAGAAGATCAATAAGATAATAGCGACAACATATCCCATACCTTTTTGACCGGCTGACATCATCAAACCTCTCATAGATATGGATATAGATGTGAATGAGTTATTAGTATTTAAGAATGCTGGAACTGTATAACTTGAAATAGAACTAGCAAATACTAATAAGACTGTTGAAATTAATGCTGGAGCAACGATTGGAAGCGTAATTCTTCTGATGATTTTGGCCCTTGAAGCTTTTAAAATAGTTGCTGCTTCTTCTAGGTTTGCGTCCATATTTCTTAAAATGCCACCAATTAAGATGTAAGCAAATGGAGCATAGTGGATACCTAAAACAAGCGCGCAAGGAACAATACCGTATAAGAACCATTCAGGTACGCATATACCAGTCATCGCCTGCAACATTCCAACTTGGTTGTTACATGCATCGATGAGCGAATTTTTAAAGAAGTTTTCCCAAAACATTGCAATTGACCAAGATGGCATGATGTAAGGGAAAATAAATACTGTAGATATAACTTTTTTAAATGGAAGATTAGTTCTTGTAATAAAGAAAGCTAAAATGCCACCAAACAAAACCGCAACCAAACATGCAGCTAAAGCCATTAAAATGGATAAAAACAATGGTTTCCAGAAATAGAAATATGAGAAATCCATATTCGTTTTATTAAATAATAGATTAGCCCATAATGCCCATGTTAGATCTCCTTTTCTTAAATTAAGATCCCATGTTTCGTTCAACATTTTTGCTTCTGACAAACTTTGAACGGTAAATGAATCAAAAAATAAAGAAATTAATGGATAAATAACCGCTGCAGTTAGTAAGACTGCAAAGACAACTAATATGATATTAGCAGGTTTAGAAAAAAACGCTTTTGTGTTGTTCCAAAGTTTTCTAAACGAGAATTCTTTAAAAAAACGGATAAATTCATTGTAACCATCGACAAATACTGCTTTATTTAGTTTCATTTTTTTATCCTTTTCTTAACAGCAAGGAGGAATAAATCCCCCTTGCCAATTATTTAATTATTAAATTGATGTGTTGTTTATTTATTATGCCTTACCATTACTTGAAACTAAGGCAAGAATTGTTTGCACTTGTGCGCCTTTAATAGTCTTTAAGAAGTTGTAGTCTTCGACGATGGATTTTTTAATCCATTCTTCTTTTGACCAGTCATTATCATTGATACCAACTGTTGTTGATGTACATGGATAATAATAACCATACATGTTGCTTGCTTCACCCTTTGAGTTAGGAGTGGATTCGTTATAACACATTGCTTGATAGCATTCTGGTGTCAATAAGAATCTTGCATATAAACATGCAGTGTATGGATGTTTAGCATTTTTAACGATTTGAGAATACATTGTGTACATGAATCCGTTGAAACCTTCAATGTTTAATGCCCAATCGACTGTGGTCATAGCATTGACTGTTTCGCCATCGATTTCATAGTTTTTGCCAGCTGCATCCTTCATTTTTGCAAATGCGCCATAATAGATAAATGGATCTTTTCCTTCAACTGGTTTTTCGTTGACTTGAGTTTCTTTCATGGCTGTTCCATCTGATTTATGCCATGCGGAAACGTTTGCGATAAATCCTGCGATAAATTCGTCGCCACATGTAGCGTATTTATCACTTGGAGCCCATTCTTTTCCATAATAGCTCTTGTATGCACCTTTTAAGATATCTTGATTATTTGGATCTAATAAACTTAACAAGAATGACATATTGATTTGTTCTGTAACTGGGCTTTGGAAGGATAAGTTACTCAAATGGTCTTTGTCGTCTTCAGAACCAGACAATTGCCAAATGTTATATAAGTTAACTTTTAATTTTTTGTTAGCGTAGAATATCTTATTGAAATAAATACCTTTTAAAGGATAAGTATCTTTTTCAGGAAGACCCATGTCCTTATAATCGGATGGAACATAGTTCAATGTGATACCAGCTTCTAAATAATCTGATAAAGATCTTGCGTCTTGCACTAAAGCAAAGTCTGCAAAGTAGTTTTCATCAGCAGCTTCTAATGCTGTCAATAATTGATAATCTTTATATGAGTTGTTGCAATAAGTATTTTTTTCAAATTCCATCCACTCATACTTTTCACAGAATGCCTTTAATGCTTTAGACAATGTTGAAGTTAATCCGACTACCTTGAATGTTTCTTTAGATGCTTCCATTTCATTTTTTGAAGCTTCTTCTAATTCAGTAAGAGTCATCTTAGAAGCTTTTGCGACTGCTTCTTCGGTGTCACCACCAACGCCTCCACCACCAACGCAGCCTGCTAAAGGCATGACTGTCATTGCGACAAATGAGGCAAACATAAGACCAAATGGTTTTTTCATATATTAAATTCCTCCTATCTCTTATGCTAATTTAATAATAACTTGATTTTTAAAATGAAACAATATTTTTTTATCAAATCTTTTTTTTGTAAAAATTTTACTTTTTTTGAAAACATGGTATTATATTTATGTCATGTAATAATTTTACATACATTTTATATCCGTATGAATATTTATTACATTTCAAATCCTTTATAAATAAATAATAAGGATATTAGGAGGGGAATATGCCATTAGTAACAAGTAAAGAACTATTTAAAAAAGCCTATGAAGGCAAATATGCTATAGGTGCTTTTAATGTTGACAATATCGACATATTAAAAGCTGTACTAGACGCTGC
>JAHZFY010000052.1:6146-8316 GCA_019421105.1 bacterium | reverse complement strand
CGCAATCAATGGAGATTGGTGTTGAAACAGCGGGAAAAGAAATAAAAAATGTTTCATTTGAAAATATTACTGTTTTTCATAATTTTCATAAGCCAGTAATCTCTATTCACAATGGCAATTATGCTTTAGTACATGACATTAAATATGAAAATATTACAGTTGAAAATGCTCAAATGGGATTAGGCGATGCTAGTTCTAATAATCAATTAATTGAGATGACATCAAAATATAACCCTACTTTTTCTGATAAACCTGTAAAAGGTGGGACTGAAGTTGGAAATATTGATGGTGTTATTGTAAATAATGTATTAGTAAAATCAAAAAGAGCAGGCCTTAACATAGCATTGAATTTCGAAGGACAAAAAGACAACCGATTAGATCCAAAATTCAATGGTATTATTTCTAGAGTTGATAATGTAACAATTACTGATTTGCAAGTTATCGATGAAATAATAGATGATAATTATGAGTATTTGTTTAAAAATCAATACACATCAAATATAAGAATCAAGCAATCCGGAAACAAAGTTACCGGTAGCAATATAAAAAGAAGTTGGACTAGTGATTATCTAGACTCATTAAGTGATGAAATTATTATTTTAAAAAATGCAGTAAATTAGATATTTTTTGCATTTTTGATTGCTTTTTATAGATGCTTAAAAAAATTAAAATTGATAATGGAAACATACGAAGGGAGGAATTTGATAAAATGAAAAATAAACGTTTACCATTACTGCTTGCCATTCCTTTGCTCGCAGGAATTTTAATAGGTTGTAATCCTAACAATGGAAGTTCCACTCACGAAACTACAACTAGTGATACTTCTAGTCAACCTGCTGAACAAATATTAAAAACAAAAGTCGATGTCTATGAAGGGCCATCCATCATGCATTCAAGTGAAGCATGTAAAATATTTGTTGAGGATAACGAACTTTTTGTTTATGAAACCAAAGTAAATCATAAAAGAGTTTTCTCATGGTCTAATGATTATGATATGAGTCCTTACACCTACTTTGATTTTGAAGGAAAAGTTCATATAAAAGTTCAAGTTTCAGAAACTGTTACAAATGCAAAAGTTTCACCGCTTTCATATGACATAAAGCCAACGATAAGTGGAAATACAGTCGAGTTTGTGATTGACCAACCTGATTCCTATGTAGTTGAAATTAATGGTAATGCAGATAACGCAATCCAAATTTTTGCAAATCCATTACAAGAAAACATCCCAGATTTAAATGACCCAAACGTCATCTATTTAGGCCCAGGATTATATGATGCAGGAGCCATTCCATTAAGCAGTGGTCAAACATTATATCTTGCTGGAGGAGCTTATGTATTTGGAAGCATAAGAACAGAGATGATGAACGATATCACAATCAAAGGTAGAGGTATCATATCTGGTGAAACCTATTCTAGAGAAGGAGAAGGAGATAATACATGCCCTATTGAAATAAGGTATGGCAAAAATATCACAATCGAAGGTATTATTCTTGCTGATCCAGCTGGATGGGCAACTGCATTTTATGGTTGTGAAAATGTCACAATAGACAATGTAAAAATTATCACTGCAAGACCAAATGGTGATGGCTTTTCAATCCAAGGTTGCAAAAATTTAACTGTTAATGGCGGTTATGTTAGAACTTGGGATGATTCCTTAGTTGTAAAAAGCAATGATGATTTAGAAACTGAAAATATTACATTTAATGGTGTCAACGTATGGACAGACTTAGCTCAATCCATGGAAGTTGGTTTTGAAACTAATGCTGACTATATGAAAGATATCACATTTAAAAATATCACAGTTATTCACGCTTATCATAAAGCTCCTATTTCAATCCATAACGCTGATAGAGCTGATTTAAGCAATATTCGTTACGAAAATATCACTATTGAACATGGTGAAATGCTAGGCGATAATCGCGATGATGGAGAAAGTGATTTCTTAATCGACTTTTCAATCGAATACAATGTTGATTGGTCTAAACATGAAGAATTAGGCAATGTTGATAAAGTATACGTTAAAAATGTTAAATTCTTAGATACTAGCGATTCATGCGTTACACGTATTAGAGGAGATAAAACATCTAAAGCCACAATTGACAATGTGACATTTGAAGCTATTTCAATAAATGGAAATGAGGTTTCAAATGAAGATAATTTAAAAGTTATT
>JAHZFY010000052.1:3864-6136 GCA_019421105.1 bacterium | reverse complement strand
AAGGTGATAACGTAGGCAAGGTAAGTGTTGTTAAAGGTACCGCTACTGGAGCACCAAGTAAAAACGTTTACGATAATAGCCAATTAAATGAAAACGACAAAGAAATAAACACAATTGAAACTGTTAAACAAGATGCAATCTTAGTTCCTGATTTTGCAAAATTAAAGGGTGATTTGCAATACTTAGGAGAACCAGTTGCATATCAAATTCAATCTGCCGAAGTCACTCATGGAGTGGGAAATAGATTTACTGATCCTGCAGATGATGGATCTGGCGAATATTCAAGTTTAGAATTCCCATTAGCCAATTTAAGTGATGGAGATATCAATACATTATTTGAAAGTAAGACATATCCAGGTGAAGAGGATGAATTCTTTGCTTTAACAATCCATTTTAAAGAAGCTGTTTATATTGGAAATATTAGACTATTTGGTACAGAAGATAATTCCTATTCATATCAATACGATATCAATACAAGATACATCCAAGAAGGCGGCACTAATTTTAAAAACGCTGTTTCAAAAAGAACATATGCATTAACACCAAATTCTGGTAATTGCATCGATATTGCAATGTCAGCAAATCATGTTACTGCTTTACAATTTAGAATTTATCCAGCTCAAGATGAATTCTTTGCAATCGACAAATTGTCCTTTGCTGAAATGATGTTGTATGGACCAAGTTTGTCTTATAATAAGCCAATTTTGGATGCTACTGAACATTATGATGTTTACGATTCATCAAGATTGACTGATGGCGATCCAAATGGAACTAGCTATTATGAATCTAATGGTTTCCCAGCTAGTTTTGTTATCGATTTGGGTGATGTTTATAATGTAAAAGTTATTTCATTAAATTTACCTGCTTCATTAGTTTGGGATAAACGTAGTCAAGAAATTGAATTATTAGGTTCTGATAGCAACAGTCCATATGATTCTAACACAACAAAATTTACAACATTTGTGGAAAAAACATCTTATACTTTCGACCCACAAATGGGTAATAAAAATATAATCACTTTAGACACACCGGTCTCAATGAGATATTTAAAAGTCATCATTTATTCTAATGATATTGCTGGAGGCTATGGTGGCCAATTAAGTGAAGTATACGTATTTGGTTCTAAATAATTAGTTTTAAAGGAGTTTAAAAATGAAAAAAGCTAATTTTGTTTTATCAGCTTCAATGCTTGCGATGATTGGTATTGCATGTGGAGCAATCAACAACAACTTTTCAAAAGCTAACGCTAGTTGGGAATTCAATGAAAAAAGTGATGTAATAATCGATGATTTTTATCATGATGATGAAAAAAGATTATTATCCGAAAATGCTGTTGATTCCAAATTTTCCATGGTTTCAGCAACATTAAATGTAGATAACATTACACCTGATGATGCTATTTATAAATATTCTAGCGAACCTGAAAAAAGTTCTGGTTCTATCCGCTTTGAAATATTTGTAGATGAAAATGTTGATTTAAGTCATATTCGTTTTAAAACAAGAGGTAACCCTGTTGATAAATGGAGTGAAAATTCTTTTGGTATCAATGAAACATTTAATGTTGAGGCAGAACAAAACAATGTCATTCCTAATCAATGGTGTACAGTCGATATCAATATCGGTATTACTTTCTCTGGTGAAAAATATCCTGATAGTGACGTTTTAGTTACAAGTCAAGTTGCAGGATTTTCCTTGTATAACGATTCAGCAGATAACACTGGTACTGTCATGATTAGAAAAGTCGCATATGTCGATGACTCAGGTTTAGAAAAAATATTAGATGATTTTAATAGAGAAGATTCAAAACCTGTCAATTGTTGGTGGGCCGGATCATTTGGCAATTTAGTTAGAAGAAATGTTACATTAAATGAATCCGCAACTTATACATATAATTATGGTGTCGTCATCAATAAAGATTGTGCTGTCTTAAATATCCAAGGTGATTTTACAGGCGCTAAAGTTGCAACCGTAAGTGTTGATGGCACAGTTTCTAGCTATGTTAATTGGGCTGATTTAAAAGATCATAATAATGAAGCACTTCCAACTTCAAGCGAAGATCATCAACAAATTGATATCGATTTAGCTAAATCTAACTTAACTGAAGAGTTCGCAGGTTTTTCAATTTCCTCCACTACTGAATTAAACATTAATAAATTATATGCTTCTGATTGTAAAGAAAAAGAAAGCGAATATTTATATCCAACATTAGACGCCGAAAATGGTTCATGGTTAAATGATTTTAATATAACATATGAAGGAACTTGGAATACTG
>JAHZFY010000052.1:0-3854 GCA_019421105.1 bacterium | reverse complement strand
AGAGCAATTAAAAGCACATGGTATTAACTATGCGGTTAACTGGCATAATGCTGAAGGCGTTAAATTTGATGGGGAACATATGGTTTTACCAGCATTAAGCGAAGGACAAGACTATGCCAATTTCTTTATCGGCGCTCAAGATCCAGTTGTTAAAGACTACATGGTTATTTCTGCTAAGGCAGTCGATGGTGCAAGTCTTGATGACTTTAGATTTAAATCTGGAAGCAATGCTGACGTCATCTATTTAAAAGATGCAAAAGCAGGTTACAATTTAAATACAATGCCAAGTGGCTCTAATTATGAATATGTCGACGAAAATGGGTTTACATGGTATATCATTTCCACCTCTGAAAATCCTAATTTACTAAAAGATAAAATCAATGGTGAATTAAACCTATACTATGGACATACACAAGGCCAAATTTTAATCGATGGAATCTTTTTTGCAGATAAGGCTGAAATCCAATACGAAATTGAAAAAGCAGGTGCTGCAGAAACTATAGTTGATGGCTACCATTATTTAGGTAAAGTTAAAGCAAATGCATCTTTAATATCTTTTGATGTCACCGCTAAAGAAGATGGTGCAAATCTACATAATTTAAGAATTGAACAAGCAGGTGGCATTACTGCTTGGTTAAAAGATGGTGCATTATTTGATCCAAAAGGTAATGTCATTGAAGATGTCACATTAAATCAAGGTGAAAAAGTTACAATTACTGTTGATTTAGCAAAATCTGGATTTGATACCACTAAAGAAAGCGATTATCACTCACATTGGTATCAATTTGATGAAACATCATCTAAACACATTGAAATTAGTGAATTAACTGTTTATACGCCTAAACACTTCGTTAAACAATTAATTGATACACCAGTTCCAGTTAATATGAACTCAGCATATACATACATTACTGGCGCCACAGTAAATGGTACAGCTGATACATTAAGAGTTAACATTACATCTGAAACTGCAAATTCTGGTGCATTAACAGGCATAAGAATAGAATTTAAACTTGCTGATGGTTCTAGCAAAACATTATGGTTTGCAACATGGCAAGCAGAAAAACTATTTGATGCTAATGGCAATGAGTTTGGTATTGATCTAAAAGAAGGATTAAATACATTTGATATAGATTTAGCAAAATCAGGCATTGATGTTAATAATTTAACCGATATCCATATTCATGGTGGAGATGCATATTATGTTGATAATCCTACCACATTTGAATTAACAAGCGTTGAACTAGTTAAAACTAATGGTTCTGACTTTAATAAAGTTGGAGTTGTTCCACCTGCAGATTATTCAGCACCTGTTGTAACAATCAATACTGATAAAAACGAATACAAAATCGGGGAAACAGTTACTATTAGCGTTGAAGCAAGCGATGATATTAGCGCTTCTGAAGAATTAAATATTGAAATAAGCGTCACATTTGGAACAGGTGATACTTTAGAAGAAATTGCCTTAGATAACAACACATTCGTCGTTGAAAAAGAAGGAACTTATACAATTACTGTTAAAGTAAGCGATAAAGCTGGCAATTTAACAACCGAAACCACCACTATTGAAGGAATTAAAGATGAAGGTGAAACTTCTACAAGTGGGGAAACATCAAGTGGTGACACTTCTACTTCTCAACCAAGCGAACCTACTGAACCAACTACTCCAAACCAAGGTTTGAGCGCTGGTGCGATTGCAGGTATCGTCATTGGTAGCGTTTTAGGACTAGGCGTAATTGGAGTTATCATCTACTTTGTCATTAAACGTAAAAAATAATAAGCATTGATTAATTCAACATTAAAACAGGCAATGCCTGTTTTTTTGTTTAAAAATAGTTATTTTATTTATATTTCAATGAATGTAAAATATAAATAGGTGGATTATGTATAAATTATTAATTGTAGAAGACGAGCCACTAGCAAGACGCGGCTTAAAAGAAACGATCAATTGGAAAGAAATTGGAATTGAAATTGTTGGCGAAGCAAAAAATGGTTTGGAAGGATATAATCTTGCCAAATCCTTGCAACCTGATTTAATTATTTCCGATATTAAAATGCCAGTTAAAGACGGCATTGAAATGATTAAAGATTTAAGAAAAGAAAACATTAACACTGAAATAATCATTTTAAGTGGGTATTCAGAATTTGAATATGCTCAAACAGCTATTGTATATAATGTTACATCTTATTTGCTTAAACCAGTTTCTAATGAAGAACTAATCGATAATGTTTATCGTGCTCTAGCAAGAATAAATTCTACAAAAGAAAAAGATTCATTAAAACAAATTGTATCGTCATCAAAAGAAGATTTAAAACGCAAGATTATTCGAACTTTAATCCGCTTAAATAAAAATGAACCTTTAGATGACATCAAAAAAGAAATTCAATTTCAAAATAAAAAGGTTTTTGATAAAGGGTATTTTATCACCGCCATTTTAGATGAATATGAAAATGAAAATCCTGATGAATTGATTTTATTTGAAAATGAATTAAGCGTTTTACTTACTATGAAAAATTTATCATATTTAAGCGGGATTTATCATCAAAAAACAACATTCATCGTTGAGGATTGCGACATAAATTTTTTAGAAAATATCGTATTCGATGCTTTGATGGCCTATAAAGAAAAAACAGATAAGACATTAAGCGTAGGTATATCTCAAAAATTTGAATCTTTGTATGATATTTTAAAAGCGTATGAAGAAAGCAAAAGCGTTGCAAATAATGGAATGATGAAATTTACTAATTCAGTCCAACTATATAACGCAAAGTCAATTAGATATTCTCCAAACTTAATTCGTTGTTTAGATATTATCAATAAAGAATACATGAACCAATTGAGTGTATCTATTGTTAGTGAAAGATTGGATGTAAGCGAATCTTATTTAATGCATCTTATTAAAAATGAATTATCCACCACTTTCAATTCAATATTAACTAACACAAGAATAAGAGAAGCAAAAAATCTTTTAAAAACAGGACAATATCGCATAAACGAAGTTGCTTATATGGTTGGCTACAATGATGAAAAATATTTTACAATGATATTTAAAAAAGTTGTTGGTTGTACGCCTTCTAAATTTATTAAATCATGAAAATTAAATTGCTAAATAAAAAAACATTGTTTGTAAAAGTTAGCATAAGCGTTTC
This sequence comes from bacterium, assembly GCA_019421105.1. Classification (GTDB taxonomy): domain Bacteria; phylum Bacillota_I; class Bacilli_A; order RFN20; family CAG-826; genus CAJOOD01. The sequence goes on along the minus strand of JAHZFY010000052.1, from coordinate 704 downwards.
AATATGTTTTGCTATAATTTTTGGTATTTGCTTAACAGGTGTAGAATTGTATAAAAATATTTATTTAACGAATGCAACAAGCGAACATTTTCAAAAACAAAGCGAAAGTGCTGATTTATTGTTTTCTAATACATTATATGACATAGCTAGCAACAACGAATCTATGTTTAATGATGAAAATATAGAAGAATTTAAACATTCTGAAAATAAAAAGAACTATTTATCCTCGTTAATTAAAAATATCGGATTATCTAATAAATTGTATTTTGATGTTTCCACATTTTATCAAGGCCAATTTTATAATGCGAATAATGATTTGTTATTCGTGTCAAGCGATAGCATAAATCTACTTAATAAAAATCCCAATACTTTGAATATAATTGGTTCAAAAAAATACGAGGATAGGATTTTGTTAATTGTCGGTATTAAAAATGATGAAGTGTACACATTTTATATGCTAAATGAAGATGTTTTAGCATCATTAATTAGCATCAACATTTCAAATACAATTAGTTTTATTACAAATTCTAATAATGACATCATCATTTCAAACAATAGTGAATTACTAAATCAAAGAATTACTGATTTTAAAACAGTGCAAAATTATAAAAATAATAAATATTATTGCATTCATTCAAAACTATCTTTGACATCAAATTATGGTGAAGAATTGATAATTCATAATTACATACCATATGATTATG
>JAHZFY010000051.1 GCA_019421105.1 bacterium | reverse complement strand
CTCCTAACACTAATAGGAGGTAATAATGTAATATTCTAATTCTATTTTGATTCAATTATTTTTCTAATTGCTTTATTAAACTTATCGCGATCCATCATCATGACATTACCGCATCCAAGACATTTAATTTTTATGTCCGCTCCAACTCTTACAATTTGAAATAATTTAGATTTATGAACGCATGGATGAGGTTTTTTTAATTCGACGATGTCATCGAGTTTGTATTCAAAAACCTTCATTATAAATCCATATCCTCCATTTTAACTGCGGCAGGAACTTTTGGTAAACCAGGCATAGTCATAATCGAACCAGCTAAAGGAACTAAAAAGTTAGCACCTGAAGATAATCTAACTTCACGAATATGAATTTTAAATCCTTTTGGAGTACCAATTAACTTTGGATTATCCGAAAATGATAAAGGAGTTTTAGCAATGCAAATAGGGGTTTTATCATAACCTAACTTAACAAAATTTTCGATTTGTTCAACAGCTTCTTTGCTATATTCAACATCATCAGCACGATAGATTTTTGTGCAAATCCTATGGATTTTATCAAAAACCGACTCGTTAGTATCATATAAAAATTTGAAATTACTTGTCTTATTTTGTAAAGTTTTTGTTACTAAACTAGCTAATTCAATAGCACCTTCTCCACCTTTTGAATAAGCATCGCAATACGCAACTTCATATCCATTTTCTTTGCACCAATCACTTAAAAGTTTAGTTTCATTTTTTGTATCGCTAGTGAAATGATTAATACAAATAACGCAAGGGACACCATATAAAGCAATATTATCCATGTGTTGTTTTAAATTTTTAAAGCCTTCTTTTAAAGCATCTAAATTTTCTTTTTCAACATCTTCAAAGGCTACGCCACCATGCAATTTTAAAGCTCTAATAGTAGCGACCATAACAACGCAATCTGGATGTAAATTCCCAACACGACATTTAATATCTAAAAACTTTTCCGCACCAAGGTCAGCTGCAAAGCCAGCCTCAGTAATGACAATTGGAGATAGTTTTAATGCTAACTTAGTAGCAAATAAAGAATTGCATCCATGAGCAATATTAGCAAAAGGACCACCATGTATAATGCAAGGATTACCTTCTAAAGTTTGAACTAAATTAGGATTGAAAGCATTTTTCATCAGCTTGTAGATTGCATGAGATATTCTTAATGATTTCAAATATATTGGATTTCCATCTAAATCATAAGCAATCATGATGTTGTTTATACGATTTAAAAAGTCTTCTTTAGAAGTTGATAGACACAAAATGGCCATCATCTCTGAAGCAACAGTTATAACAAATTCATCTTGTCTTGGTTGACCTTTTTTCTCGTTTTGCATGACATTGACACTTCGTAGAGCTCGATCATTCATATCTAAAGCTCTTTTCCATAAAATACGAGATGGGTCAATTCTTAATTCATTACCTTGAAAGATATGATTATCAATCACAGCAGAAATTAAGTTTATTGAGCTAGTTAAAGCGTGCATATCACCAGTAAAATGTAGATTGATATCCTCACTAGGAACAACGCTTGCTAGTCCACCACCTGTAGCACCACCTTTAATTCCAAAAACAGGACCTAAAGATGGTTCTCTTAAGCAAAGCAAAGCATCTTGATTAATCTTAGCCATTCCATCCGCTAAAGCAATGGATGTAGTTGTTTTACCTTCTCCAGCTTTTGATGGAGTAATAGCGGTAACTAAAACAAGTTTCCCATCTTTTTTATTAGCAATTTCTTGATTGATGCTTAAATCAATCTTTGCTTTATCATTGCCATAAGGAATAACATATTTTGCATCAATTTTTGCTTTTTTTGCAACTTCAAAAATATTTAATAAGGCCATATTAACGCCTCCTAAAGTTTTAATTTTCTTCTTTTTCTAATAATTCGTCCATGAAATATCTAACAACATGGTAACAAATAAATAAACCAGCTGCGGATGGAACCATCATCATAGAATATGGTGTTTCAGATTTTAAGATAGGATGTTCTTTTGAATGAACTGTCATGACAGTAGCAGGATCAATTCCAGCTGCACGACATTGTTGTCTTAATGCTCTAGCTAAACCATCATCAGTAGTTTTGCTTAAAGGTAACATTTCGATTAATGTTGGGTCAAGTCTATTGCCCATGCCAACAGAAACAATAATTGGTATATGTTTTTCTTGAGCGTATTTAATCAATGCGACTTTTGCTTTAACATCATCGATTGCATCAACGATAAAGTCTAAATGATGTTCATCTAAAATTTCATGGACGTTATCAGTAGTTATTTTTGTAGCATATGTAGCGATTTCAATACCATCTGCAAGAATGCCTAAATGAGATGCAGCAACGTCAACTTTTCTTAATTCAACATCATCTGTATTAAATAAAATTTGACGGTTTAAGTTGCTATATTCAACACGATCAGCGTCCACTAAGACAAATTTAGAAAAACCAGTTCTTGTTAAGGCTTCTAAAGCAGTGCCACCTACACCTCCCAAACCTAAGACAGCAATTCTTTTGGTTGTAAAGTTGTTTACATGTTCTTCACCGATTAATTTACATGTTTTTTCAGTGATAAATTTATTAATTCCTCTTCTCATAAAAACCTCCTATATGAGTTTTAAAAAATCATCTATATCATTGTATATGATAACACTATTAAATTGATGTTTAAAAAAGGTATTTTGTCTTTTTGCGTAATTTCTTGTTTTTTTCTTGATTAATTCTTTAGCATTTTCAAGGGTTATCTCACCTTTTAAATAAGAGATTATTTCTTGATACCCTATCGCTTTAATCGCAGTAGAAGAAAGATTATATTTTGTAATGAGATTTTTTACTTCATCAATTAATCCTTCTTGAATCATTTCATCCACTCGCTCATTAATTCTTTGATAAAGTTTTTCACGATCAGGATTTATATAAAAAATCTTAACATCATCATAAATAATTTTATGATCTTGTTTATTTAAAAATTCAGTTTTGCTTTCCCCAAGCGATCTAATTAATTGTATCGCTCTTAAGACTCTTTTTTTATTATTAGGATGAATTTTTTTTGCTTCTTCTTCATCTAAACTTTTCAATATATTGTGAAGTTCAATATTGCTTAAATCATTTAAATCAGAATTATCGGCATCATCTAATTCTTTTTTAAATTCATAATCGTATAGGGCTGCTCTTATGTATAATCCTGTTCCACCTACAATTATGATGTCTTTATTATTTTTTAATCCTTCGTCAATTTCTTTTCTAATTAAAGATTGATATTCCATAACTGAAAATTCATCTTCACAAGAAATGATGTCCAATAATTTATATTTTGAATACAACGGATCATCTCTAGAAATTTTAGCGGTTCCAATGTTCATATCTTTATAGATTTGATATGCATCACCATTTATTAATATTGGATTATCTAATTTATAATATAATTTTTCAGCAAGCTTAGATTTACCACTTGCAGTAGGACCTACTATGACATATATCATAATATTTCCTCCTCAATTAAGGATTTGATCTGTATCAACAAATCTTCAACTTCATTTTTAACGACATTGAAATTGATTATCAAAGGGTGAGACTCGTATTCTTTTTTATATTTTTCGTATAATTTTTTATTGTCGTTATCATGACAATATTTTTTAATATTTGAACTAATTTGTTTTAATTCTTCATTTTCTAAAATTGCATTTTTCAATCTAAAATATTCTTTAACCTCCGCTAAAGAATACAAATAATCTCTGATTTGCAGTGTTTTTGTTTTAACATCCTCATTCATAGATTTCACCAATCAAAGAATATGTGTGTGATTCAAGAACTTTTACTTTGATTATTTTTCCAATTAATGATTCATCATTTGATTTAAAATGAACAACCTTATTTGATTCTGTATAACCAGAAAACATATCCTTATTATTTTTAGATGGACCATCAACTAAAACATCAAAAATTTGACCTACCATTGCATCAGAAGAAGCCTTGATGTATTTTTCACAAGTTTTGACTAATTCGTCAAATCTTTCATGTTTATCTTTTAAAGAAACATTATCAACTTTAGCCGCGGCTGGTGTGCCTGCTCTTGGAGAATAAATAAATGTGAAAGCAGATTCATATTTAACGTAGTCCACCATTTTTAAAGTATCTAAAAATTGCTCATATGTTTCATTTGGAAAACCAACGATAATATCAGTCGATAATGTTAAATTAGGAATGGTTTTTCTCATCTTATCAACTATTTTTTTATAATGGGTGGAATCATATCTTCTACCCATTTCTTTTAATATTTCATCATTACCAGATTGCACTGGTAAATGAATCGATTTCATAATATTAGGATATTTTGCAATTACTTCAATTATGTCATCACTAAAATCCCATGGATGAGATGTTGTAAAACGCAATCTTGGAATTCCTAATTTAGCAACACTTTCTAAGAGTTGAGCGAATGAAATACTATCTTTTAAATCTTTTCCATAAGCATTGACATTTTGACCTAAAAGAGTGATTTCTTGATATCCTTCATCCACCAATTGTTTACATTCTTTTATAATATCATCACTTAAGCGACTTCTTTCTCTGCCTCTTGTGTAAGGAACTATACAATATGTGCAAAACTTGTTACAGCCATACATAATGTTAACAAAAGCTTTATAATGACTATCTCTTTTTGATGGCAATTCTTCAAAAACATCACCACCTTGTGATTTAACTGAAATAACTTTTTTATATTTGTTTAAAATGATGTCAGCAATATAATCCATCATATATGGCAATTCATGAGTACCGAAAATCAAATTTACTTGTGGATATGTGGTTTTGATTTTTTCTAAAGCTATAGGTTGTTCTACAACACAACCGCAAACAGCAATTATATCAGCAGTCTTGCTCAAGGCTTTTAAATTGCCAATTTCACCATACATCTTATCAACAGCGTTTTCTCTAACCGCACATGTGTTGACGATAATAACACTAGCAAGCTTTGGATCATCAGTTTTTTTCATAGCGAAAAATTCAAGCATTCCTGCCATGGTTTCTGAATCTCTAACATTAGCCTGACATCCAAATGTTTTAATATAATAAAATTTATCTTTAAGAAAGTTTTTTAACTCTTCATTTGGTTTGAAAGCATCTTTAAACACTACACCTTGATTAACGCTTTTTTTACGAGCGTCATTTAAACAAGGTAATGAAATAACTTTGACTTTATTTTTCATTGTCTATAACCTCCTTAATAGGAATAATTTTTCTACATTTACCATTTGTTTCATCAATATCTAATAAGCATCCATTTATCATCAAAGCACCTTTTTCGCTTATTTCAAATCTTGTCTTAGCGCCAAAGATTATCTTATCCACTACAGAATGTTTTTCAAATCCGATTACACTATCATAAGTCCCGCACATACCAACATCACACATAAAAGCAGTTCCACCATTTAAAATTCTTGCATCGTTTGTTTGCACGTGAGTATGTGTGCCAAGAACCGCGCTTACTTGTCCATCTAAAGCATATGCAAAGCATTGCTTTTCAGAAGTAGATTCACCATGAAAATCAATGATATGGATGTCAGTTGGTTCTTCATTTTTTATGATGTCATTTATCGCAAGATAAGGTAAAGACACCTCTTCGTTTATAAAAGCAGTCCCAAGTATATTGCTTATTCTAATTTTGATACCATTTATTTCGACGACTTTACTACCTTCACCAGGAAAATTTTTTATTAAATTTAAAGGACGAATTAAATTATCAACTTGGTCAATATAACGGCGAATTTCATATTTGTTATCGTAGTGATTACCAAGTGTAATGAAATCAATTCCACAATCGCATAATTCGTCATAGTTTTTTTCTGTAAGCCCTTTTCCATGAGATGCATTTTCCCCATTGGCAATAACAAAATCAGCACCAAACTTTTCGATCAATTCAGGTACTTTGAGTTTACAGATGCTTCGACCAGGACGACCAACAATATCCCCTAAAAATAATATTTTCAATTTTTAATTCCTATCTATTTTGCAGTTTCAATAGCACGATATTCTCTAATGACAGAAACCTTGATTTGTCCAGGGTAAGTCATTTCATTTTCAATTCTATCTTTGATTTGTCTTGCTAAATTATAAGCTGACAAGTCATCGATTTTATCAGGCATAACCATGATTCTAATTTCTCTACCTGATTGCATTGCATAACATTGATAAACTCCATCATATGATTTACAAATGTCTTCTAATTGTTGAATACGCTTAACATATGTCTCTAATGTTTCGCTTCTTGCACCTGGTCTTGCAGCAGATAATGTATCAGCTGCTTGAACTAAATGTGAGATGACACAAGTTGGCAAAACATCGCCATGGTGAGATTCAATAGCGTTGATAACAACTTCTGGTTCACCATATTTTTTAGCAAGACGGGCACCGATTTCGACATGGCTACCATCTAATTCAAAATCAGCAGCTTTGCCAATGTCATGAAGTAAGCCTGCTCTTTTTGCAAGGTTTTGATCTAAGCCAAGTTCAGCAGCCATAATGCCACATAAATATGCAACTTCCATACAATGGTCGTAAGCATTTTGACCGTAGGAAGTTCTATATTTTAATCTTCCAATATAAGTTAATAATTCTTTGTTGATTCTTGGTAAACCTAATCTAAATGCAGCTTCTTCACCTGCTTTTTTAATTGATTCTTCAACTTCTTTTTTAGCTTTTTCACTTAATTCTTCAATGCGGCCAGGTTGAATTCTGCCATCTTTGATTAAGTTTTCTAATGTAATTCTTGCGATTTCACGTCTAATAGGGTTAAAGCAAGAAATGGTTATTACTTCAGGAGTATCATCAATAATTAAATCTACACCTAAAAGTTGTTCTAATGAACGAATGTTTCTTCCTTCTCTTCCAATAATTCTACCTTTCATTTCATCATTAGGCAATGCAACAGCGTATACTGTTTTTTCATTAGTGGAATCTTGAGCAAATCTTGCCATAGCCAATCCTAATATTTCAGTAGCTTTCGCATCACAAAGTTCATTTGCTTCATCTTCTTTGTTTTTGATATAGACAGCTATTTCTTTAGCCATTTTAGATTCTACTCTTTTAAAGATTTCGTCTTTAGCTTCTTGAATAGACATTTTAGATACTTTTTCAAGTTCATCGATAATACCATCTATTTTTTCTTGCAAGACTTTTTCTTTTTTGATATTTTCATTGATTTGCCTATTTAATGTTTCAGTTTTTTGCTCTAATATATTTTCTTTATTTGTTAAAGCAGCATCGCGTCTATCAATGTTTTGTTCTCTTTGGAAAAGACGATTTTCCGTTTGATTTAATTCATTTCTTCTTTCTTTAATTTCTTTTTCGAATTCGTTTTTCAACTCATTGACAGTTTGTTTTCCATCAATTTGAGCATTTTTAACGATTCTATCAGCTTTTAATTCAGCTTCCTTAATAATGTTGTTACTTTTTTTGTTAGATGCACGCTCTCTAAAATATGGGATTAATAATAAGACACCAACGCCTATAATTATTCCAACAATTGCAGCGACTACAATACTAACAATAGCCAGTGAAATTTCCATAGTCTTTCCTTTCTTTTCGCTTAGCGAATATGTTATTTGTATAGCAATAGCTAAAAATTACCTAAAAAGCCCAATGTAGGCGATTATAATATATAAACGGTTAATACCGATTAATAAAATCATAGAAAGATTTATAGGTAAGCACTATATCAGCGCATTTTTATTATACTAATAATAAATTATTCTAACAAGAACAAATAAAAAAGACATCGGAATTTATCTACGAATTCGATGTCTTTTTTTAAACTATAAAGATTGCTGCCAAGTATATTTAGAACAATCTATCACACCATCTGAACTAATTTGAATGTCAACGGTTTTATATGGTTTTAAGTTCCAATCAGGAGTTACTCCTAAATCAAAACTAGCTAATAAGAAGTGAGTATCACTGCTTGTTATAGGGAAAATAAATGTATTATTTTTTAATTCTCCATTTACCCATCTACCATTGCTACCGGATTTCCAAACCCAAGCAACAACTTGTTTGTTTTGACAATATTCATTCGGAATATTATTTACAATAACTTCTAAATTGTTAATGTCTTTTTTGATGTATGTATAAGTTTTTTCAACGCTATATTTTTCATTTCTAGCAATAATTTTTAATTTGTTAGTTCCTTTTTTAATATCATTGCCCAAAGTGATGGTGACATTATCTTTAAATGTAACTTTATCATTATCATCTAAAATGTAATATGATTCAGTAGCGTTGCTAACTGTAACATTAACATCGATGGTATCATAATAAAATTGACTACCATCATTATCAACTTGAATTATTGGGCGATCGATAAGACTCGAATTATAAATTACAGCGATCCCTTCTTCTGTGAATGTGCCTTGAATATGTCCATTATTAACGATGATTTGACTTCCACTGACATAGTCTTTAAA
>JAHZFY010000050.1:6444-8533 GCA_019421105.1 bacterium | reverse complement strand
AGTTAGAAAACTCTAGAATTCCTGCTTCAATAATTCTTCTTCTTGTCAATTTTGTTTTCTCTTCTTTTTTCATAAATAGACCTCGAAGTCTATTATAATAATCTAGTAAAAAAATTCAAATAATATTTTGTGTAGTATATTAGTCGTGGTATCATTGATTTATGAAAAAATGTAGTAAATGTCAAACTTTAATTGATAACGATTCTATTTTTTGTCCTAACTGCGGGGCAAAATACGAACCAAAAAAAGCAGAATGGTTTAAATTAACATCATCAATATATGGAATTGTATTTTCCATTATTGCAATTTGCACGATCTTTTTTGGTTGGGGCAATAAGTATATTTATCAAGAAACTGGTATTTTAAGCGGTGGAATCATCGACTTTTTAAAATACATTATGAGCCACACGATTGATACGACTTTTGCATCTGGATTTATTGTCATATATTTGTTTGGTTTACTTATTTTATGCGCTAGTGCATTTACTTCTTTAATAATGTCTATTATTTCGACTGTAGATAAAACCAAAATTAAATTGCATTATATTTTCTTAGGTGTTTTGTTTTTGGTGATTTATTTATTAGGAGATTTCTTTGGCGCAAGCACGACATCATTTGCTTTGCTATCATCATTAATTTCTATTTATTTAATTATTGTGATAGTCGCTTATGTCGTGAGTAGAGTTAAATTAGATAAACATTTCCACATTGTTGTTCAAACTTTGATGCTCGTAGGATTATATTTTAGTATTCATTCCCTTTTAGGAGTGGAATTTTATGGTTATGTTCCTGGTGAAGATTATTATGTTTCTTCAAGTGGTATTTTAGGTTTTTTATTGTTCTTATTTGACAATCCTGCATCATTAGCTATCTTGTTGATTTTGTATCTTGGCATTTATGGCTTGATGATCGCTACCGTCATTATGATGTTGAAGAAAAACTTCTTATTATCTGCAATTTTTGATTTTGTTATCGCGTTTTTAACAGTGTTAATGGTCATTGTAGGTGTAAGTTTAGGACAAAATTCATTGTATTTATCTATCCCAGTTATCTTATTTACCTTATTTGCTGGTTCATTTACATTAATTCACCATATGAAGTTATCTAAACAATAATATTTGCTTTTATTTATTTTTAAATAATGCTATATTATGTAGTGCTTGCCCACGTGGTGAAACTGGTAGACGCAATGGACTCAAAATCCATCGGTTAAGAGCCATGCCGGTTCGATTCCGGCCGTGGGCACCAAACTCAATTGATAAAGCCGATTATCTCGGCTTTTTTTGTAAGATGAATTGTTTTCAATTGCTATTTAATTTTGATTAATTAAAATTTCAATATTATGCTCATTGCGAAATTTAGCAATTTTTAACATAACTGCATTTTTCTTTTACCTTTTTATTTAAAATAAAATTAATAAATGTATAATGTTTAAAGAAGGGGAGTAGTTAAGTTTATTTTCCGTCAACACGATGCAACGCATCCGGTAATAAACCACTCTTAAGAGTGAACAAGACCTTTAATGGAGGTTTTTTATGTTTGAAAATAAAACGATTACTCAAGTAGAAAAAGATTTTCAAGTTGACTCTAATCTTGGTTTAACTTCAAACGAAGCTAGTGAAAGATTATTAAAGAATGGGTTTAATAAGCTTGAAGAAAAAAAGAAAAAACATTGGCTTTTAGTTTTTTTAAGCCAATTTAATGATCCAATGGTTTATGTATTATTGGCTGCAGCTGTTTTGAGTATAGCGGTTTCTGCATACTCATTTTTTTCTGGCTTGACCGATGAATTTGATTGGATTGACACTGTTATTATTTTAGGTGTTGTCATCTTAAATTCCATCATTGGTACAGTGCAAGAAAGCAAAGCAGAAAAGTCATTAGAAGCTTTAAAAAAGATGTCATCTCCAACAACTACAGTAAAAAGAGATGGTAAAATATTAACAATTAAAGCTGAAGAATTAGTCGTAGGGGATGTTGTCATTTTAGAAGAAGGGCAAATTGTTCCTGCTGATTTAAGATTGATTAATACATCCAATTTAAAAACTGATGAATCTTCTTTAACTTCTGTTCTGATAACACACGTTCT
>JAHZFY010000050.1:5382-6434 GCA_019421105.1 bacterium | reverse complement strand
AAAGAATGCTGATTTCACCTTTACTGAGGAAGTTGGAGTAGGTGATAGAGTTAATATTGCATATATGTCTACGCCTATTGTTTATGGACATGGTGAAGGTGTTGTTGTAGCAACTGGCATGAATACTGAAATTGGTAAGATTGCTAAATTATTATCTAGTGAAGAAGAACAACAAACACCATTACAAAAGAAGTTAGCGAAACTTTCTAAATTCTTAGGTTTATTAGTTATTGGTATTGTCATATTAATATTCTGTGTTGAATTGATTCAAATGGCAATAAATAATGCTTTATCTTTACCTGGTGTTGCTAATACGTTTATGCTTTCTATTTCCATTGCTGTTGCTGCTATTCCTGAGGGTTTACCAGCTGTTGTTACGATTGTTTTAGCTTTAGGTATGAGAAGAATGGTTAAAGTTAATACTATTGTAAGAAAATTACCTAGCGTTGAAACTTTAGGTGCGACAAAAGTTGTGTGTTCAGATAAAACTGGCACTTTAACTCAAAATAAAATGACAGTAGTGGAAGCATATACCTTACATCATCAAGTAAAAGGCGAAGATTTTGATAAAAACGATCTAACCTTATTAGCTAAAGGTATGGCTTTATGTAGCAATGCTAGCATTGAAAATGGAGTGCATGGTGACCCTACTGAAATTGCCTTATTAGAATTTGCTAAACGCATTGGATTAAGTCATGAACAACTCAAAAAAGACAACCCACGTTTAGATGAAATGCCTTTTGATTCTGTTCGTAAAATGATGTCAACACTGCATGTTGAAAATGATAAAAAAGTTATTTATACAAAAGGCGCTATCGATTCTATTTTAAAACATACTACCCATATTTTAGATAATGGTGAAGTAAGAAAAATAACAAAAGAAGATATTGATGAATTATATAAAGTAAACGATGATATGTCTCATCGCGCATTAAGAGTATTAGCGCTTGGATATCATTTTAAAAACGAAATAGATGAAGATAACATCATCTTTATTGGTTTAACTGGTATGGTGGATCCACCTCGTCCTGAAGCTAAAAAAGCAGTTGAGA
>JAHZFY010000050.1:0-5372 GCA_019421105.1 bacterium | reverse complement strand
CAATAATGATTACTGGCGATCATAAAACTACAGCCTTTGCCATTGCAAAAGAACTTGGAATCGTTGATAGTATAGATCAAACTATGTCTGGGGCAGAAATTGATAATTTAACCCCTGAACAATTGCAAGAAAAAGTTAAAACTGTTCATGTTTTTGCAAGAGTCTCTCCTGAAAATAAGGTATCTATTGTTAAAGCTGTTCAAGCCAATGGTAACATCGCTGCAATGACTGGTGATGGTGTTAATGACGCTCCATCTTTAAAAGCTGCAGATATTGGTATTGCAATGGGCATAACAGGAACTGACGTTGCAAAAGGCGCAGCAGATATGGTTTTAACTGATGATAACTTTGCTTCAATTGAAAAAGCAGTCGAAGAAGGAAGAGGCATTTATGCCAATATTAAGAAAACAGTCATCTTCTTATTATCATCAAATATTGCGGAAGTATTAGCTATATTCATCGCTATTATATTAGGTCTTCCAGAACCTTTAATTGCTATTCATATCTTATGGGTTAACTTGATTACTGACTCTTTACCAGCAGTTGCTTTAGGCGCTGATGAAAAAGAAAAAGACATCATGTTTGATAAACCAAGAGATCAAAAAGAATCCTTATTTGCTAAAGGTGGCTACTTACTAACCTTTGGTTATGGTGCTTTAATTACATTAGTTACCCTAGTTGCCTTCTTATTAATTCCAATGGAAGAATTAGTGGGTCATGGTTTAGATATCAGTCTTACTAATTTACAATTGTTATTAAATGCTGGAACCGCTATTGGTGGAAGCGAAGTCTTAATTAATGGTGTCACATTTAGCGCTAGTGAAACGGCTTTGATTTTAAAAGAAGCTCAAACTGCCGGATTTACTGTATTAGCTTTATCTGAGTTAACTAATATGCTCTGTATGACATCAATTAAAAAGAGTTTTGTCCATAACTTTAAAACCAAAAATAAAATGCTTTGGTTAGCGTTTATCATTGGTCTTGGCTTACAAATATTTGTAGTGGAAGTTCCAGGAGTTAATGATGTATTTAGTTGCTATCAATTTAAAGATATTCATTGGTTATATATTGCATTATTAGCATTAGCACCTTTGTTTGTCCATGAAATTGTTGCATTAACTTTATTTATCATTAAAAAAGTTAAAGCTAAAAAAGCATTAAAAAATAAATAAATTTATTTTATCCAATAAGTAAAGAAACTATTATAATTACAGCAATTATTAATAACACAATATTTAATAACACTGTAAAAGTCTTTAATAGACGATAGTTTCTTTTTGCTTTATCATCGCTTATAAATTTGTTTGGTGTTAAAAAATAATAATTTCCACCTGTTATTGTTATTGGCATATCTTTATTATTTTCATCAAGATTAATATCATAATAAGTATCCATGAAATGAGGTTGCAATTTTACTTCGCAATCCAAAGAATAAAACATCTTTTTATAACGCATCATAAACAAACCAAAAAAAGATAATATATACATGATAAAAGCTTTTAAAAACCATAAATTATCCTTTAATTCATGATGATAAATAAATTTTATATTTGCATTTATATCATCTATTTTTGCAACGTAATTTCCATTTATCTTTTTAAAAGACAAAGGTTGATTATTACAGGTGATAACTATGTTGTTATTTAAGTGAGGTAAACGAATGTAAATCATCTAATTAATACCTCCTATCAATGAATTAAAGCATGAATAATAAACAATACAAAAAATAATCCCGATTATGGCCATAATAATTGGTCCAATTAAACCCGATTTAAAGTTTTTATATTTGCTATTTTTAAAAGCAATAATAATAGAAAATAAAAGGAACACTAACGAAATGATAATTAAAATCATAGGAAGATAATATGTTGAAGTAAGAATATCTTTAATAAATTGACCACTAGCGTCACTTTCTATAATGTTAGACAACATATTTTTAAAATCTTCATTTAATAAAGGCAAAAAGAATGTTATCAACATAAAAATTATTAATATGAAAACAAAAAACACTTCAAACAAAACATATATAGGGACGCTTATTAATAAAAAACAAGGAAATATAAAGAAAATAGAAAAAAATAAAGAATAGCGATTAAAAATAGACTGAAAACGTCTTCTTCTTGTTAATATAATAGAAAAATCTTTCATAATTTAATATAGCAAGTAAATTTTAACAATTACAATAAAAAAATATTTGACATACATTACATAAGATAGTATAAAAATACACATAGATCGAATAGAGGAGCACTACAAACAAGTACTCTAGATGTCTTGGCCAATTGCATCTAGTCGAAAAGTAAGAGTGCCGAAACCGGTTAATAATGGCCTAAGGTAACCGTGTTGGGCTATAAGAGAATATCTTATAGACTCGCCAATGTGTTTCATTGGTAGGCGCTATTGATGAAGTTCCAGTTTGGATCGCATTGATAGTTATGCGGTCTAAGAAAGGAACATTTTTTTATGAAAAAAGTATTTTTAGGATTATTATCCTTACTCAGCATTTCAACTTTAGGTTTACAAGCATGTGGGCCAGTTGAATTTGATAATTCGAAATTAATAATTGGATTAGAATGTAACTACGCTCCATTTAATTGGACAGAAAATTCACAAAATGAATACACTCTTCCAATATCGAACAAATCCAATCAGTTCGCGGATGGATACGATGTTCAAATTGCTAAATTATTAGGCGAATATTTAAATAAAGAAGTGGTTATCATAAAAACAGCATGGGAATCTTTAATTACCGATTTACAATTAGGTAGCATCAATGCTGTGATTGCTGGGATGACTGATACCGAAGAAAGAAGACAATCAATTGATTTTACCAATGAATATTATCGTAGTGAACTTGTATTAGTAACAAAAAAAGATGTCGCAGATAATTATGATGCATCTTTATCTAGTGAAGAATTTGGATTATTAGTTAAAGATAAAATAATCGTTTCTCAATCCTCTACTGTGACAAATGATGTAATTGAAATTTTTAAAGATGAATATAACGCCATTCATGCTAATCCGGTGGATAGTTTTGCTAATGCTGCTTTAGATGTTTCAAGCGGGCTTGCTTTTGCAATGACTGCCGAATTGCCAGTTGCTCAAGCAATTGTAGGTGCGAATAAAGATTTAGGAATTATTCATATCGATCAAAATATATTAGGTGAAGAACAATCTAGATTAGGTGTTTCTATCGGCATTCATAAAGATAATGATGAATTAGAAGATTTATTAAACGAAGCATTGGACACAATATCTTTAGATACAAGAAATGAATTAATGAGCGCAGCTGTTTTAAGAAGTTCATCTTATTAATGGTGGTGGATTATGTTTAATGATATTGGTTATTTATTGTCAAATTATTACGACTTTTATTTATTAGGTTTAGCATCAACTTTATTATTGTCAATATTTGGAACGGTTGTTGGTTTGTTTTTAGGAATCTTTTTAGCATTTGGAAAAGGGTTAAAAGTTAACAAAAATGATCCTTGGTATCATAAATTATGGACTTATCCAATCGTTTGGATATGTAACATATATTCTATTGTTGTTAGAGGCACTCCAATGATGGTTCAGGCAATGATATTTAAATATGGGTGCCAAATGTTAGGAGTAAATTGGAACTCGATATTGCCAGGCGTCCCTGTTTTAGATGGCTGGATGATTGCAGGTTTAATTGTCATTACTTTAAATACAGCTGCTTACATGGGCGAAATTATTAAAAGTGGACTTAACGGTATCGATAATGGACAAATTGAAGGTGCAACTTCTTTAGGAATGAATAAGTTACAAATTCTATTTAATATTTCTTTGCCTCAAGCATTAAGAAATTCTTTACCAACTATTGGTAATGAATGGATTGTTAATATTAAAGACTCATCCGTTTTAAATGTAATCGGTGTCACTGAATTATATTTCCAAGCCGCGGATGCTGCATCTAAAAATTATAAGTTTGTCGCTACTTACATTATTATTGCTTGCATATATTTAATATTAACATTATGTGCAACTGGTATTTTAAAACTTGTCGAAAGAAAAATGGATGGCAAAAAGTTTAAATTTTCCTTTTTCCATTATCGTAAAAAGGAGGCTTAATTATGGCAGTATTATCTATTAAAAATTTATATAAATCATATGGCGATAACTCTATCTTAAAAGATGTTTCTTTTGATGTGAATAAAGGTGAATGTGTTGTAATTATTGGTTCTTCTGGAAGTGGCAAATCCACATTATTAAGATGCATTAATTTATTAGAAACACCAGATCAAGGTGAAATATTATTTAATGATGTCAATATTTTACAAAAAAACGTCAATATTAATAAAATTCGCAGCAAATTAGCGATGGTTTTTCAATCTTTTAATTTATTTAACAACTTAAATGTCTTACAAAATTGTGTAATTGGTCAAACAAAAGTATTGAAAAGAAATAAAAAGGAAGCAGAAAAAATCGCTATTGAAAATTTAAATAAAGTGGGGCTAAGTGAAAGAATCAATTTTAAAATTAAAGATATTTCAGGTGGTCAAAAACAAAGAGTGGCTATTGCAAGAAGTTTATCAATGAACCCAGATGTAATTTTATTTGATGAGCCAACTTCAGCTTTAGATCCTGCTATGGTAATGGAAGTTTTAAAAGTCATGAAAGAATTAGCTCAAGAAGGCGTAACGATGGTAGTGGTAACTCATGAAATGAACTTTGCAAAAAATGTCGCGGATAAAATCATTTTTATGGAAAATGGTTCAATATCAGAAATTGGTGATTCTAATTATATTTTTAATGAATGCCAAAACAAAAATCTTAAACAATTCATTAATGCTGGTGAAAAATAAATATAAATTTTAAAAAATATCTTGAATTTTTTTAGCGCAGTAAGTATATTATATAGTGCTTGCGCTACTGATTCGCCGGCTTAGCTCAATCTGGCAGAGCAACTGAATCGTAATCAGTAGGTTGTAGGTTCAATTCCTATAGTCGGCACCAGCATATGGATGTTTAGCTCAGCTGGGAGAGCACCTGTTTGACGTACAGGAGGTCGGGGGTTCGATCCCCTCAGCATCCACCAGATAAAGATAACAACCGGTTAGACCGGTTTTTATTTTAATGCATCTGTAGTTCAATGGCAGAACTTCAGCTTCCCAAGCTGACTACGCGGGTTCGATTCCCGTCAGGTGCTCCATTAAAAAATAGGTTTGATGAAATCATCAAGCCTTTTTATTTTTTAAAGTAATTCATTTTATTAATTTACTTTATGACATTTAATATAATTTAAGTGCCAAGACTGGTGAATGTATGTGAATATAAAAAAAGAGCTCATTGTGAACGTGTTTGATTAATTCGGACCATTTATAAAGAAGCACTAAGAGTTAGATTCC
>JAHZFY010000005.1 GCA_019421105.1 bacterium | reverse complement strand
ATTCCAAGGCAAATTAAAGCTAAAAAGCCAAATTCTTTTTTTACATCGAAGTTTTCTAATGCCACTAATTTGACAATTTTTCTTTCTTTTAAAACAAGCAAGGTAAATAAGCCAAAAAAGCCTACTCCACCAAGAATCATCAATATCAATCCCAAAATGTTCATAAAGTTCTCCAATCAATATTTATTGTTTATGAATATTTACCATTTTTCAATATATCTTTTAAAAATTGGCCAGTATATGAGTTAGTGCAAGCACTAATATCTTCCGGTGTGCCTTCAGCAACAATCGTGCCACCATTATCTCCACCATCAGGTCCTAAATCGATTATGTGATCGGCTACTTTGATAATATCTAAATTATGTTCGATAACTAAAACAGTATCGCCATTATCAACGATGCTATCTAATACCTTAACTAATCTTGATACATCATCACTATGTAGCCCTGTAGTTGGTTCGTCGAGTATATATAATGTCTTCCCAGTTGGCTTTTTTTGCAATTCAAAAGCTAATTTAACTCTTTGAGCCTCACCACCAGACATCGTGGTTGCTGGTTGACCTAATTTCATATAACCTAAACCAACATCGATTAAGGTTTTTAATTTTCTTTTTAAAGATGGAATATTATTAAAAAATACATAAGCATCTTCAATTGTCATTTCTAATACTTCAAAAATATTTTTACCTTTATAAGTAACTTGTAAAGTTTCTTCATTGTATCTTTTACCATCGCATTCGCTACATTTAACATAAACGTCAGGTAAAAAATTCATTGGGATACGTGTTACACCAGCACCTTGACAATGCTCGCAACGTCCACCTTGCACGTTAAAAGAAAATCTACCTTTATCATAGCCTTTAGTTTTGGCTTCAATTGTATTTGCAAATAAATCTCTAATATCATCAAATACTTTGGTATAAGTTGCAGGGTTTGATCTTGGTGTTCTTCCAATTGGTTCTTGTGAAACATTTATTACTTTATCGATGTTATTTAATCCTTCGATGGTTTTGACTTCACCTACATCAATTTCCACTGTTTTATTTAAAACTTGCTTTAAGTATAAATATAGAGTTTGGTTGATCAAAGAAGATTTACCAGATCCAGATACACCAGTGACACAAACAAATTTGCCTAAAGGAATATTGACATTCACATTTTTCAAGTTGTGACATTTAGCCCCTTTAATTTTAATAAACTTGCCATTTCCTTTTCTTCTTTTTGAAGGAATTGGTATATATTTTTTGCCACTTAAATATTGCCCGGTTATCGAATCATCATTTTTTAAGATATCATCTAAAGTGCCCGCGGCGACAATTTCACCACCATGCACACCTGCACCAGGACCAACATCGACAATAAAATCTGCGCTTTTAATCGTATCCTCATCGTGTTCCACAACGATTAAAGTATTGCCTAAATCGCGCATCTTTTTTAATGCGTTGATCAATTTTAAATCGTCTTTTTGATGCAAGCCAATCGATGGTTCATCTAAAACATATAAAACACCGCTTAATTTTGAACCAATTTGGGTGGCTAATCTAATTCTTTGAGCCTCGCCGCCACTTAAAGTCATC
Organism: bacterium; assembly: GCA_019421105.1. Classification (GTDB taxonomy): domain Bacteria; phylum Bacillota_I; class Bacilli_A; order RFN20; family CAG-826; genus CAJOOD01. The sequence goes on along the minus strand of JAHZFY010000005.1, from coordinate 24,695 downwards.
GACATTCTAGCTAAGTTTAAATATTCCAATCCTACTTCGCATAAAAAATCAGTTCTCGAATCGATTTCTCTGATGACTAATTTTGCGATGTCATTTTGTTCTTTGTTCAATTTGTTTGGCAAAGACTTAATCCATTCATTTAATTCTTTTAAAGACATCAAACAAACATCGTATATGTTTTTATCATCTATTTTTACACACAAGGCTTCTTTTTTTAATCTTGCACCTTTACAAGTTGTGCATAATCTATCACGCATGAATTTGCCATAATATTCGCGCATTTGCTCAGATGTAGTCTCTTCATATAATCTTTCGATTTTAGTTTTAACACCTTCGATGTATTGGAAACGATTTAAAGTGTTGCCGCTAGAAGATTTTAAAGTGTATTTAATTGGTTCTTCAGAGCCAAATAAGACGATATGTTTTTGTCTTTGAGTCAATTCAAAATATGGAACATCTAAAGGGATATTGTAATATTTGCATAAAAATTCAAATTCTTGCCATTCTAAATTTTTAGAACCAACAATCCATTTATAATATTCTAAACACCCTTCTTTAATGGTTAAATCTTTTCTTAAAACTAACAAAGATTCATCAGCTTCTCTTTTAATTCCTAAACCTTTACAATCAGGACAACATCCACTTGGAGAATTAAAAGAAAATAATCTTGGTTCTAATTTTGGAATAGAAAAACCACAGTATTTACAAGCGTGATGTTGAGATAACATCTTTTCTTCGCCTTCATTATATATAATTAGATATCCATGGCTCCAATCTAGAGCTATTTCAATTGAATCAAGAATTCTACTTCTTAATTCTTCATCTTCTTTTATGACTAATCTATCGATGACAATATCGATGGAATGCTTTTTATTTTTATCTAAATCTTTAATTTCATCGATTAAAACAAATTCGTTATCCACTCGTAAGCGAACAAAACCGTTTTGTTTAATCTTTTCAATAGTGTCTTTATGTGTACCTTTTTCTTGTTTGACAATTGGGGACAACAATTGAATTTTGCTACCTTTTGGATAATTTAAAACAATATCGGCCATCTTAAAAGGAGCAAAGGCAACAATTGGTTCGTTATGAGTTGGACAATAAGGCACACCAATTCTTGCAAACATCAATCTTAAGTAATCATATATTTCAGTGACCGTACCAACCGTAGAACGCGGATTATGAGAAGAACCTTTTTGATCGATAGCGATCGCAGGTGATAAACCATCGATAGAATCGACATCAGGTTTTTCCATATTACCTAAAAACTGTCTTGCATAACTTGATAAAGATTCAACATATCTTCTTTGACCTTCTTTAAAGATGGTATCAAAAGCCAAAGTTGTCTTACCTGAACCTGATAATCCAGAAAAGACCACTAACGAATCTTTTGGAATATTTAAAGAAATATTTTTTAAATTATTTTCTCTTGCGCCTTTAATTTTTATAAACTTGTTTTCCATAGTTTAATATTGTATCAAAAGATTTATTGTATAACTACAATATTACTTTATTTTTTGTATTTTATTTTTCCTTTTCTTTTTATTTTAAATAAAATGTTATATCATATAGTGCTATGAAAAAAATTAATTTATTATCTATTTTATTAACCGCGGCAACACTGACGGGGTGTAACCTATTTACAACTACTTCTTCATCTAACACTCAAACTAGTTCAAGCAATGATTCAACTAGTGATACTTCTTTTGATACAAGTAGTGATACTTCTTCAAGTAGTGAGTCATCTAGTGACACTAGTTCCACTACAACTACAACTGAAATTGTTTATCAAAAAGAAGAAGTTTCATTATCCACAATCAATTATGGACTAATACCGACTTCATATACATCGTCTGGTATTAATTTTAAAGCGAATAACATCGATTTATTTGGAAATTATATCGTCGATGATTATGCAGGTGGATTTGCAATTGATTATATCTTTTTAAAAGAAAACAAAGGATTTATTACAAATATAAACCCAATTAGTCATTTAAAATCAATATCTTTTTCCTATACATATAATGATTTAGAAGTCTATGCTTCAAATGAATTTAACTCCAATTGGACAAAAATTAATTCATACAATAATACATACAATTTCAACGATGAATATTCATATTTTAAAATCATGGCAAAAAATGAACCTGTCGGATTTGAATCGATGTACATCGAATATGAAAAACAACTTGACTCAAGCAATAGTTTTTATAATTTAAAAACCGTAGATGAAGTTAGCAAAAGTCAAGCTGATTCATTGATAAGCGTAACATCTACACCGTTTAGCAATGATGCATATTGGACTGATTTAGGATATGCAAAAAATATTGAAGAAGCAAGAAAAAATACCAAAAACGGCGTCATTTCTGGATACAACCAATTTGCAGATTATCAAATCGAGTTTAATCAAGATGTCATATATGATTTTGACTACACCGCTTATCGTGTAGCAGATATGGTATATGGCGATAATGGTGAATCTTTTAGAATTAATTATTTAAAAGAAGGAATGAGTGGTCCTGTCATTTATAAAGACTGCGCATATACATATGTAGAAGATATTGCCGCGTATATCGTTGCTTTTAACGATGTCCCACCTAATATGAGGTATTATAAAAATAATTCAAGACAAGCCATAGAAGATTGGGGAATTTATGGAAGGGTGAATTATGCTTTTTATAACAATGATAACGATAAAAGATTTTTTTATGAAACTGAATTACCTACCCACCGCTACTTCTTTGATCCGATGAAAAATAGTTATGATTATTATTATGCCTATTACGAATCAGATTATGGGGCTAGTGTTCCAAACGATGAACCATATCAACACACTTCTGGATATGCGATGAATCCTTATAATGATGGTGAATTTATCACTCGTGGAGCGTTAAGATTTGTCTATACAAAATATTTAACAAAAGCAGAACATGATGATAAAAACACTGCCGAAATAAAAAACCCTTATGATCGCAATGTCTTTTATACTTCAACTCATTATAATGACTTCCAACAATATTTAAATTATTATGGTGGGTGGTCAATTAGATTTGGCAATACGACATTAGGAAATCCTTGGGGTAAATATGTTGAAGGCAATCACCTTGATGCAGGTCCTTATGTTAAATTGACTTCATTAGAAAACTTATTAAAATAAAAACGACCGTTTGGTCGTTTTTTATATGTTATCCATCAATGAAGCAATTTGATTTAATTCTTTAATGACGTATATGTGTTTAAATGTCTTATAATCTAATTCATTTAAATCTTTAAAATAATCATAAAAATTATCTAACACACTTTGTGGAACTGGGAATTCTCTTCTAATATTTTGATTTTTCACAAGTTCTTTATCTAATTTAAACATCACTAACGAAACTTCATCAAATAATGGGATTAATTCTTTAATAGAATTACATCTAATTTCTGGAGTAGCGTGTGTCGCATCTAATAAGACGATTGCTTCTTTATCTAAAGCGTAAACTTTTGGAAGTTCATAAAACATCTTCCAAACGAGTTTATCTTGGCTTAAATCTTGTCTTTGACCAAGAATTAAAGTTCTTAAATCATCGCTTGCAATAATATAAACATGGCTTTGTTTAATCTTTTTAATTAGATTAGCTAAATACGATTTACCACTTCCAGGCACACCTGATAATACAATTAATTTTGACATGAAATCTCCTATAAAAAAGTGATACGGCGTAGTTACCGTATCACTTAAATTCAATCTTAAAAATTAAAGACCGTATTTTTTAATTCTTTCCCAACGCAATTTAGCGTAGTTTTCAGATTTTGTGAGCAATTCTTCAGCGTGTTCTGGATTGACGCGTGGTAATTGAGAGAATCTTGTTTCACCCATCACGAAATCACGGAATTTGCTAAAGTCTGGTTCTTTACAATCTAATGTTAAGGCTGGTTTACCTTGTAACGCTAATTCTGGGTTATAACGGAATGTTGTGAAGTAGCCACATTCAACAGCTGCTTTTTCAACTTTCATAGCATTGCTTAAGCCACCTTTAATACCGTGGTTAGCACATGGTGCATAACAGATGATTAAGGATGGACCATGGTATGCTTCTGCTTCTTTAATAGCTTTGATTGCTGCCATTGGGTTAGCACCTAAAGCGATTTGAGCAACGTAAACATGTCCATAAGTCATAGCCATTAATGCCAAGTTCTTTTTAGCTGTAGTTTTACCAGCAGCGGTAAATTTAGCAATAGAACCGGTTTGAGAAGATTTAGAAGATTGACCACCTGTATTAGAATATACTTCTGTATCTAAGACTAAGATGTTAACATCTTCTTCATTAGCGATAACATGATCTAAACCGACGTAGGCAATATCATAAGACCAACCATCGCCACCGATGATTCAAACAGATTTATGGACTAAGTCTCTTTCATAAGCTAAGACGCCTTTAACTTCTTCGTCTTTGCTTGCTTTAACTAAAGCGACTAATTTATCAACGATACCTCTGATGTGGTTTCTATCTTTGACGTTTGCTAAGTAGTCTTTGATGACTTCTTTTAATTCTTCTTCAACGCTATCTTTAGTTAATGCGGTTTCAAAGATGGAACAAATCATAGCTAATTTATGATCGGTAGCCACTCTCATACCATAACCAAATTCAGCATTGTCTTCGAATAAGGAGTTAGCCCAAGCAACACCTTGGCCTTGTTTATCTGTGCAGAATGGAGTTAATGGAGTGGAACCAGAATAAATTGAAGAACATCCAGTTGCGTTTGCCACTAACATATCTTTACCAAATAATTGGCTGATTAAACGATAATAAGGTGTTTCACCACATCCAGCACAAGCACCGCTTACTTCCATGTATGGCATTAAGAAGCCGATACCTTTAACTGTTGTGGTTGGGAATTTATCAGATTTATATGTAACGTGTTTAAATAAGTAATTTGCGCCTTCTTCTTGATGGAATTGAGATTTAGCTTCAACCATTTCAAGAGCGTTTTTACCCATTTTATTTGCCATACATTCAACGACACAAAGTCCACATCCAACACAGTTTTGTGTAGAGACTTGGATACGGTATTTTAAACCTTTGACTTGTGGGCCGACTGCATCAGCTAAATCATTTTTAACGACTTCAGGAGCGTTAGCAATTTCTTTATCATCTAATAAGAATGGACGAATTGTAGCGTGTGGACAAACGAATGCACAGTTGTTACATTGGATACAATTTTCTTTGTGCCACATTGGAACTCTATCAGCAATTGAACGTTTTTCGTTGAATGTGATATTGTTTTGCATTGTGCCATCTTCTAATTCGAATTCTTTAAATTTAGAAACTGGTAAATTATCACCATCTAAGTTGCCAATTAAGCTAACGTATGAATCAAAATAATCATCGCCAGTTAAATGACGTTCGACGACTGGTTTTAAGTTAACCCATTCTGGATCGACTTTGATTTCTCTTAAACCTTCAGCACCTGCATCGATGGCTTTCCAGTTCATCTTAACGACTTCTTCACCTTTTTTAGCATAAGATTTTTGAGCATATTTTTTCATGTAATCTTGTGCTTCAGCATATGGCATAATGCTTGGGTTTAAATAGAAGAAGGATGCTTGTAATGTTGTATTTGTATGACGACCCATGCCGATTTCACCAGCAATCTTATTAGCGTCGATAACAAACATTCTTGCACCTTTTTTAGCTAATTGATATTTCATTCTATTTGGCATAGCTTTGATTAATTCTTCATCGCTCATGTCAGTATTTAATAAGAATGTACCACCTTTTTTCAAGTTCTTAAGCATATCAAATTTGAAGATATATGTATCTAAAGAACAAGAGATAAAATCAGCATTTGAAACGTAATATGTTGAATGAATTGGGGTCTTACCAAATCTTAAGTGAGAACGGGTAACACCACCAGCTTTTCTTGAGTCATAAGCAAAGTATGCTTGTGCATATTGGTGTGTAGCATCACCGATGATTTTAATTGAAGATTTATTAGCAGAAACTGTACCATCAGATCCTAAACCATAGAATAAGCAAGATGTGTAATTTGCTTGAACATGGAAATCTTCATCGACTGGAATAGATAAATGAGTAACATCATCGTTAATACCAACTGTGAAATTATGCCATGGTTTTTCACTTGCTAAGAAGTCATAGACAGCTTTCATGTCTTTTGGTTGAGTATCTTTGCTAGATAAACCATAACGTCCACCGAAGACTTCAACATTGACACCACCTTGTTTTAAAGCAGCAACAACGTCTAAATATAAAGGTTCGCCAGTTGCGCCAACTTCTTTAGTTCTATCTAAAACTGCAACGCGTTTGACAGTTTTTGGTAAAACTTCTAATAAGTGAGTGTTGGAGAATGGACGATATAAATGAACTTTAACTAAACCGATTTTAGCGTCTTTTAATTCATCGATAACTTCTGTGATAGTTTCAGTAACGCTACCCATAGCAACGATGACGTATTCAGCATCTTTTGCACCATAGTAGGTAAATGGAGCATAATGACGGCCTGTTAATTCGCTAACTTTTTCAAAGTATTTGCAAGCGACATTGACGACATTATCATAATGTTCGTTTTGAGCTTCTCTACCTTGGAAGTAGATATCATCATTTTCAGCACCGCCGCGAGTGACAGGATGGGTGTGTGGATTTAAAGCTCTTGCTCTAAATTTTTCCACTTTATCCATTGGAAGTAATTTCTTCCATTCAGCATCATCGACAAATTCGACGTTTTGAATTTCATGAGATGTTCTAAAACCATCAAAGAAATGAACGACTGGGACTTCAGCATCAATTGCTAATAAGTGAGCCATAGAAGCTAAATCAGCAATTTCTTGAACTGAATGAGAACATAACATAGCTGCGCCTGTTTGACGGACAGCATAAATATCTTGATGATCACCAAAGATTGATAATGAACGTGTAGCTAAAGAACGAGCAGAAACGTGAACGACAACTGGTAATTCTTCACCGACCCATTTGTAAATATTTGGGATCATTAATAATAAACCTTGAGATGCGGTATATGTTGTGGCTAAAGCACCACCTTGTAAAGCACCGTGAACTGCACCAGAAGCACCACCTTCAGATTGCATTTCGACGACTTTTACGACACTGCCAAAGAAATTACGTCTTCCTTGAGATGCATAAACATCGACCAATTCCGCCATTGGTGAGGAAGGAGTAATAGGATAAATTCCTGCGACTTCGGCAAAATTATAGCTTTCTAAAGCTGCAGCTGTATTTCCATCAACTGGAAGAAAGCTCTTTTTAATTTCCATAAAAAATCCTCCTATAAGACCATATTTAGTATATATTATACTAATTGAATGTGGTATAGTTTTTTTATATTTTTTATGAATAAAAAAGATGTTATTTCTTAATACCTTTTAAATTAGGATATCTAGACATCAATTCATCGTAATCTAAAAGGTTTTTGCATTTTTTTAAAAAAGTAGGATATAGTTTATTTTCTTTATCAAATGTGATGTATCTTATATCACCCTTATTTGTTACAAATCTAATTGTTTTGTGCTTTAAAGAATAAACTTCATCAATATAAACAACATCCTTGAAATGATAATACATCTCTTTTTTAAAGCGATGAACACATACGAATTTATCCTCTAAAACATAATAATTAGCTTTCAAAGATAAAATTAGATAGATGATAGATAAAGATAACCAGATAGCAATAACACAATATGGAATGACATCCCATGGCCAAGATAAAAAAGCACGATAAAATAAAGCAAATAACAAACCAGCAGCCACTAAAGAGCTAACTAAAAATGTTATAGTCACTTTAAAAGGATTGATATACAATTTCATAATTAACGTTTTTTATTAGTTTTTGTTTTTGCGGTTTTAGTTTTTCTTAAACTTTGTTCATCATTAACTAGTCGTTTAAGCATTCTTAAATCGTGATCACTTAAAACAGCACTTCTATCAAAAATACCGCCTACAGTCATTTTTTTATAAATAAAATCGACAATCGATTCATATTCTTTTAATTTTGTTTTAGTGATGACATCTTTTTTAATATGATCATCGCTATTCAATTTTAAATTATGCTCATTGATATATTGTTCAGCCAATGGTAATAAATCCATCAAATTGTATTGATAATCAATATTCACGATTGGATCAAAATAAGAAAAAGTTTCATTGATAACTTCTGGATACACACCCACAATTTTTGATAATGCTTCAGAAGTCATGTATTTTTTCTTACTTTTTTTTAATTGTGAAACATATTTGGTCAATAAACTAATTTTTATCTTGCTCATGTATATATTATAAAAAATATGTTATTTAAAAACAACAAACACAAAATAAAAAACCACCTGAGTGGTATTTTAAATGGTGAACCGTATAGGGATCGAACCTATGACCCACTGATTAAGAGTCAGTTGCTCTACCAGCTGAGCTAACGGTCCATCGCTTTGTTATGATATAACAATTATGTTTCTTTTTCAATATGTTAATAATTTTTAGCTTTATAAATAAAAAATGGTCAGGATTGAACCCGACCATTTTTACTAATTAAATTAGATTTATTTGTTAGCGTAAACTACTGTAATTGTAAAGATAGTTCCTTTTGCCATTTCCATATTGATTGGTAAGCTACCATCAGTTGGAGTAATAGTAACAACTTTAGTTGCTTCATCAAAATCATAAGTAGCATTTTCGATTGAACCAACGACATTAGCATTAGCAGCTATTGTGATTTTTAAAATGGTTTTGCCTTCTGCAACGCTGAATGCACCAGTGTTACCAGCATAGCTTCTAATTCCATCAGTCCACCATCTAAAATCAGTACCGGAAGTACCAGTAGCACCTGTAAAAGTAACATTGCTATCTAAATTAAGAGTGCCAACAGGATTTCCTTTTTCAACGCCTTCAGGAATAGTTGTGCAATCGAATGTAGCTGTTGTCATGCCTTCAGGAGCTTTTGTGACTGTAAATTCATAAGTTGCTTTAACAGCAGTATTAATTGTAGAAGTAGCTGTGATTGTTACTTTACCTTCTTTAACGCCAGTAACAGTACCATTAGCATCAACAGTAGCGATGGTTTCATCACTTGATGCCCATGTGACTGCTTTATCAGCAGTTTTTGGATAAACAGTGACGTCTAAGTTAGTTTTAAAACCAGCAATGACTTCAGTATCACCACTGACAACTAAGCCAATTGGATTTGGTAAAACGACGTCATTATATAATGTTCCTGCAAAGGATCCTTCTAAATCTGTAATTTTACATGCAGATAATGTTTCGTAAGTTTTTGATGCGGAAGTACCTAAGAATCTTGCAACACCGTCAATATCAACAGTGAATGTTTTTGTTTCGGCATTATAAGCCCAGACAGCAGGTTCATCTTGGAAAACAACATTGACAAATTTGCCGCTAGCAACGATGTTCATGTATTTTCCATTGATTTTTAATGTGTAACCATCACCAGATTTAGCAACAGTGACTTTTTTAGCAAGTCTAACATCAGTTGTTGTTGCAAAATAGTATCCATCCATTTCACCAGTTAAGTAATAGTAATTTTTTAAACCAGCATGGTAAATACCAAAATAGAAGTCGCCTTCAGCAACTGTTTCAGCTTCTTCAGGACTTACAGCGTATTCATATAAGTGAGAAACGAAGCTAGTAGCAGCATAAGATAATTTAGATGCACTAAATGTATCAAAAGATTTATATGTGCCTAAATAGTATTCTTCTCCACCCATAGTTTGAGCAAATGTATTGTGTTCGGCATTATATTTCCATGTGAATTCTTCGGCTAAATAAGCAACATTAATATATGTTTTTCCATCTTTTTCAGATTGAGTCATACCTAAATACTTATCGCCAGTTTTTAATGTATAAGCATCTTTTGTACCGCCAACAAGGAATGTAGCTGCATCAGCATAATTTTCTGTTGTAGCACCAAAATTGCCAACCATTTCACCTGTTAAGAATAAATCTTTTTTAAGATTGCCTTGGAAGACACCAATTTTATAATATCCACCAACAACGAATTCTTCAGCTGGTGTAGGACCATTTAAGACAGGGGCTTTAGTAACTGTAACTTCATAAGTAGCAGTTAATGTTTCGACAGCTTTAGATGTTGCGGTAATTGTAACTTTACCTTCTTTAACACCAGTAACAACACCGTTTTCATCGATAGTTGCGATTGTATCATCGCTTGATTTCCATGTAACAGCAGGAGATGAACCAGCAGGTTCAGTAGAAGCTGTTAATGTGATTGTTTCAGTTGCTTTAACTTCTTTTGGACCATTGATTGTTAAAGCAGTTGGGTTTGGTTGTGTGTGAACAGTAATGTTTTGTGCAGGAGTCTTGCCTGCTAAGAATTGTGGAGCAAGTTGAGGAGTTTTAAACCAGTTAATAACACCAGTTAAATCAACTTTTGCACCAGCAGATAAACCATCTACGACTTCTTTTAATTCAGTCATAGCTGTTTTTCCTAAGTGATAGTTAGCTCTAAATGTGACAGGTACTTTTGTTCCATCTTTTTTAGTAGCTTCAAAATTAATATTTGTATGTGCAGTGACATCCGTAATTTTACCATCAACGTAGGTGAGATCTTTCATGGTAAATAAACGTCCATCGTTTCCTGCGAGATCGGTAGCGTTATATGTTTCAGCTGTAACTTCAATTGCGGTTGGAGCAGCAACTTCATATTCGCCATCTTCCATTTTTCTAAGTTCAGTTGGTTTAACTTCGTTTAAACCATTATATGGTGCTAAAGAGCCATTGACGTAAACTTTATCACCGATATTTAATCCGTTTTCAAACCATGCTGTGCCTCAACATCCAGCATAAACCATCATAGCATATTCGCCATCTTGGACATAAATACCAGAATATAAGTGGTCTTCGGTTGGCTCCATTGTAGCGGTAATTTCACCATAGAAATCTACAATAGCGCCTTCTTTAAGTTCTCCAGAAGCAATGCCTTCTCTAAGTGCTTTTAAGCCCATGACTGGTGCTTTTTCTAAAACTGTTAATTCAACAGTATCAGTTTTGCCTCTCCAAGTTGCAGTGATGGTAGCGGTTCCTGCTTTAAGAGCGGATAAATTTTTACCAATAACTGTAATTACTGTAGTATCAGAACTAGTAATAACTAATTTTTTAGCAGCGATTTCAGCATTGACGTTCATGACAGGATCAGATTCAAATTCAATTGTTCTGTTTCCTTCACCAATTCTCCAATCAGCTTGCAATTCTTCTTTGTTTTTAATTGCAAAACTTTTTACTTCCTCGCTACTTGTAGTTGGAGAAGTTGGTTCTGTTGTTGTTGGTTCAGTTGACGTTGGTTCTGTTGTAGTTGTAGTTGTTGGATTACACGCTACAAGACCAAGAACTACCAACAATGCGATTGGTAATAATCTTTTCTTCATAATTTCCTCCTATTATTACAATCTTAATTATCAGAATATCTGAATGATGGGTATGACTTATTTATTCTCACCTACTGAATAAAAGTCTTATTATTTATATCCTTTAAAAGCATAGAATAGTGTTTGCCTTTGAATACGCCATATAAAACGTATACTATTCCAGCAGTTAAAAGCACAAATGAAACAGCAAATAAAACCATTGAGACATAAAACTCTGCACAATCCGTAACTAATTCGAATTGATTGGATGGTTTTCTTGCTAATAGAAAGAAGATAATAGCAATCATGACAGCAATTAAGCCAATAGAAACATTTCCCATGCCAATAGCAAACAAATTTCTTCCTCTTTGAAGCTCAGCATGAGCTGCTTGAGATAATGATTTGACTTCAGCTTCATCTATATTATCGTGAATTATATGACCACAGCGTGGACAAACATAAGTCACTTTAGCATCAAAATCAATATCTTGTTCGATGACAGAATATGAAGATTGTTTCTTTTCAATCTTTTTTTCATCGATTTTTTTAGCGCAATGGCAGCAATACATATCATGACCCCCTTTCGTTATTATTTTTTAACCCAAACTAAATCGTTACTGTTATTTGGGTTAATTTGATAAACAATTTTGCCACTCATGGTTTTGTGGTATGTATAAACACCGCTAATCAAGAATTCTTGACCAACAAAGTCTGCTTCTTTAGTCCAGAATAAATTGACTTGTTCTGGATCTGGACGATACATGAATGAAATATAGACTTGGAAATCGTGATTTTCAAAAGATAATGTAATTTCATCGCTATGTGCAACATATGCACGTGAGACTTTAACTTTTTCTGTAACTTTAACAGAGCAATTTAATGATTCATAGTTTTTATCTTGAACGACTTTGTCTAATTCAGCTGGAGTGTATTCAAATGTGTGCAATTGATGTTCGTCAACATTTTCTTCAGCTTTTAATAAAATCTTAGTATTAGTATCATTATATGAAACAGTTGGGAATCTACCTTCTGTATCGGTGATTTGGAAACCGAAATTTTCTGTATATTGAGCAAGACCATAAACCTCTAAATATGTGTTTGGTTTAGTATATTTAGAGTTAATTGGAGACATACCTGTGAAAATATTTACAGATGCATATTCACCACCAGGTGTTCCAGATTCTTCTTCATTAAAATAATCTTGTAAGTACAAAATGTGATTAGAGAAGCCAGCAACAGCGCCTGTAATGCGAACTCTAACATTATCGTAAGCACTTTCATAATTTGGATCTTTTAAACAATTTTCCATATCGCGTTTTAAATCTAATAATGAAGTGACTTGATATTCAGAATCTGGCCATGTTGGATCTTCTTTATCAGAGAACATGTTTAATTTAAAATCTCTTGCTTGTTGTTCAGCAGCATAGAATGTATCAGCGTATCTTGGCATATCTAAAACATTTTTGACCCAAGATAAACCTTCTTGAACAATCCAAAGATTTAATAAAACCAATTCATCATATGGAGCATTCTTTTTTTCTAAGTTAACCCAAACTAATGAAACATATCTTTCACCAGTGCTATCAGGTACTGGTTTTTTATATCCTTCAAAAGGAGATGAAACGACGATTGTTCCATTTTCTGCAGCTAAATTTAATTTTTCTTTTGTGAAATTAGAGGCAGGTCTACCCCATTTTTGAACTTTACCAGTTGATTCAGGAGTATCAATACCAAAGAAACGAGCTTTAATAGGATCTCTAGATGTTGTTTCTACCACCGGATAAAAATGAGCAGTATCACCATCGATACAAGTTTTTAATTCAACTTGACCAACACCATCTTTATAAAAATCTTTTCCAGCATAGTCGTGAGTCAACTTAACCGAGCCATTATTGACATAGTCAACAAACTCTTTAGGTTCTTCAGTGGTAGTTGTAGTTGTAGTACCTGGATCACCGCTAGTTGTTGTGGTTGTAGGCGCACAGCCTGCTACCACGCCTAATAGCAATAACGCAATTGGTAAAGTAATAAATTTTAATTTCATGTTTATTCCTCCTTCAAGGATAAATTACATTGCTAATTTTGTTGTGTTAATAGCGTCTTCAAATGCTTTGCTAACTTCTTTATTACCATTTAATACTTGAGTAATAATTCCACCGACTTCGTCTCTTAATTTAGCAGAACCTGTAAAGACAGGAGTATTTAAGTAATGTCCTTCAATATCTTCTAATAAGACGTGAGCGGTTTTAGCGAAGTTTTCTCCACCTTCTAAGAATTCTAAGTAAGCGTCAGTAGAGAAAGCGCTAGTTCTAATAGGAATATAACCTTCCGAACCAGAAATACAGATTTGAACGTTATTTTCTGGAGTTAATAAGTATTTGATAAATTTCCAACCATAGATGGTTTTTGCATTTGTAACTTCAGCTTTGTCAGCTGGGTTTTTTAACATACATAATGAAGGTCCTTGGGAAACATACATTGGGTTGTTGTTATCATAAGGAACTTTACAAACACCAACAGTAAATGTGTCGGAAGTTGGGAAGTTATAACCAGCACCACCACTAGAACCAATTGAGAAGATTGATTGCATTTGGGTGAAGTAATCACTTCCGTATTTTCCTTCTAAACCTTTAGTGGTCAATAAACCTTTATCATGATGTTCTTTTAATTTTAAGACCATTGCTTCTGCATCGCTTCTGGCTTTGCCTGATTCAAAATCAATAACACCTTTTTCGTCTGCGCCGATGCTAGAATATGCAATTTCATTTTGATACATCTTAGTGATAAATAAGTTAGAATCTGAGTCATAAAAAATTGGAGTAGTCATTGGAGACAAGATTTCTTTTTTATGTGCGTTAACAAACTCATTAAATTCAATAAATTCATCCCAAGTAATATCATTTAAAAAGTCTGCAGCAGTTCCAACATAATCAGGATTTTGAAGTTTTAAAGCAGTATAAACAGCTTCTTCGTTATAAAACATGACTTCACTAGATTTCATATATGGAAGAGTGTATGTACCTTCTTTAATGAATTGTCTACCTTCTTCTAAGAATGCTGGAGTGATATCAAATTCTGGATATATATCATTAAGATATGCCTCTTTACCAAGGCCGATTTTTGGATCATCCATCAATGTTTGTAAATTAGTGACATAATCACCATCATTTGGTTCAGCAGCTAAATAATTAGCGACATGATCTGGGTATGCAACAGCAATCGTTGGAATATTACCAGCTGAGAAACCTTGGCTGATTTTATTGACGATATCATCATAACTACCTTGATAAGCTAAGTTAATGGTGACGTCGATGCCTTCATTTTCTTTAACTAATTTGCTAAATTCTTTTGCTTTAACTTCCAAAACATCGACGATGCCTTGACCAAATGTATGCCAAAAATTTACTTGGACACTTCCAACCGGAGGAGTGACCCCTCCGGTGGAAGAAGATTCGCTTGAATTTCCTGGATTACCAGGGTTACACGCAACCAATCCGCCTAAAAGAGAAAATGTACTCAATAGGCAAATTAACGTTATAGATTTTTTCATAAAATTTCCTCCCTATAGGCGAATGATAATTAACGTTATTTACTTTTTTTACTTGTAAGGTAAATAAAACTTACATTTCTAATAAGACGTTATCAACTGCTTTTTTGAATAGATCATTTAAGAATGCATCATCACAATTTGTAGCAGTTAAGGATTGTGTCATAACTGAACCAGCTTGTGTACGAGCAGCGGATGAGCCTTTAAAGACTGGAGAAGTGAATAAATCATCAGAAACTGTAGAAACATAAGCAGCATTTTTAGCTTGTAATAATTCTAATGATAAATCTGGTTTTCCGTCAGTTGAAGCATAATCTAAGTATTCATCAGATGTATAGTTAGATAATCTAATTGGCATATAACCAGTTTCTAATGCCCATGATAATGAATTCTTTTCATTTGTCATGAATTTGTAGAATAACCAAGTTGCTAATGCTCTATTTGGATCGTTATGATCTAAGAATGCAACAGATGGTCCTTGGTTGATAACAAATGGATCGCGACCTGCAGCATGTGGGATTTTTGCAACGTTAACGTTGAATGTATCAGATTTTTGATATTTGACACCACCAGTTGAACCAACTGAGAATAATGTGTTTTGTTTTGTAAAGAATTCGTTAGTGTATTTACCACCAGCGGAACCTTTAGACATGATATAACCATCTTTATAAGCTTTATTAAAGACTTTCATTAAAGCTTTCATTTCTGGGTTATTGAATAAGATTTTACCAGTACCAGTAGCTTCATCTAAAGCTGTGTAATCATAGCCATATTGTTGAGCTAATGTGATGAATAAGTTGTCATCAGAGTCATATGCAAAGACAGCATGGTATTCTTGATCGTTTTTCAATAATTTTTTATCTTCAGGTAAATCATTATTATATTTGATAATTGCTGGGCATAAGTGTTGGAATAATTCTTCCCAAGTTAAATTATTTAAATATTCTTCAGATAATGCTTTACCACCATTGATGCTTGCATCATATTTAGATAAATCAATACCGATTAAGTTAGCATTGTAAAACATTGCTTCGGTTGATTTAGCCATAGGTAATGAATAAGTACCTTTGATTGGATATTGTTGTCCTTCTGCTAAATAGTTAGGAACGATATCTAATTTTTCAGCTGCTGTCCAACCATATGTTTTATTATCCATATAATTGTCTAAGTTAATTGCTTTGCCATAATCGATGTATTCTGCAACGTGATCAGGATAAGCAACAACTAAATCTGGGTAGTTGTCTGCAGCAAAACCTTTAACGGTCATATCTTTTAAATCGTTATAACTACCGGATTGTTTAACATTGATGACTTCAACATTTGGTTCTACTTCTTTAAAAGCATTAATCATGTTTGTGATTTGTGTTTCATAAGAGAATGTGTTCCAGAATGTAATAGTAGTTTTTTCTTTGATGAATGGACCAGTGTCATCTGGTGTTGATGTTGATGTACTTGTTCCTGGCTCAGAACTTGGTTTGTCTGAAGTTGGACCTTTACTAGGAGCACAACTTGCAGCTAAGACCATGACGCCTACGACAGGAAGCAATGTTAATAAACGATTTGCTTTCATAAACTCCTCCTTAGCATAATTCGTATATTTATATTTAATTGTCAAACGACAAATTAAATCAAGTATTTAGCCTTTAATACCGGCTCTTCCTACACCTTTCATGATATATTTTCTAAAGAAAACAAACAATAAGAATAATGGAACTGTAACTAAAACGGTAGCGGCCATTTGATAACCATATTCAGTTTGACCAGCATCGACGTCGACGAATGCACTGCCACGTAAACCATTAGAAATCAAACGATAGTCAGGATTATTAGTAACTAAGTTTGGCCACACGTATGAGTTCCAAGTTCCCATGAATTTTAAAATTGTAATGGAGATTAATGTTGGAGCAGCTAATGGAACCATGACTTTCCATAAGAAGTTCCAATCTGATTTGCCGTCAACCTTAGCAGCTAAA
Organism: bacterium; assembly: GCA_019421105.1. Taxonomy (GTDB): domain Bacteria; phylum Bacillota_I; class Bacilli_A; order RFN20; family CAG-826; genus CAJOOD01. Next base: position 7,792 of record JAHZFY010000005.1, on the reverse strand, counting down.
TATAATTCATTAGGAATTTGTTTGAAATTTTGTCTTAATAAATAGATATAGAAAACTGAAATCCAAAATGGAACGATCATGGAAGCATAGGCTTCTAAAATAGTTTGATTTGTTCCAATCCAACCAAATGATGCAACAGTGATGTAGTTAGAAATAACCATCATTTCACCAGGAATCATCATGGTCATTAAGAAAATCATAAAGACAGCGTCTCTACCTTTAAACTTTAATCTAGCAAAAGCAAAGGCGGCAAATATTGTTGTAAATAAAGTACCGATTGTAGAGAATATCGCAACTACGATTGTGTTCCACATATATAATCCAAAATCAAAGACTTGGAAAACGTAAATATAGTTAGACCACATGACGATAGTTGGGAAGAATGTTTGAGTAGCTGATTGAATTTCTGCTCTTTGTTTTAAAGAGGTGATGATCATCCAATAAAATGGGAAGATGACCGCAAAAGCAAGAGCTAAAATGAATGCATAAACTAAAATAGTAGAAATAATATGACCTACTTTTTCACCAGCTTTAATTGCATCGACTGTTTTACCCGCTTCTTCAATTGATAAAACAATTCTTTGATTTAATTTTTCATTATTAAAATCGACATATTTATTGTCTTTTAAAAATTGTTCGTATTTTTCTTTTTGCTTTAATAATGCTCTTTGAGTTTTTTGTGCTTTGATTAAATCTTTTTTATTTACATTTGCATCATTATTTAAATTATTGATGCGTTCATCTATGTTAGCGAGGTCTTGATTTACAACGCTAAGTTTTTCAATTACTTCAGTTTTAATAAGTTTAGCCATAAATAAAACCTCCTATTAATAGTGAACCCTTTTCTTAGATACGCCAAATTGAATGAACGTAAATAACAAAATGATGACAAATAAGAACACAGCAGCCGCTGCGGCAAGTGATGTTTTAGTATTTAAGTTTTCATAAATATAGAAAACGATAGTTTCCATGTTTGGATCACCATTGACGCCCATGGTACCAGGACCATTGAACAAACCAACGACCGATGTATATTCTTTAAAGGCCCCAATAAACGAGGTAATTAAGATATACAAGATTTGAGGTGATAATAATGGAACAGTAATTTTCCATAAGACTTTAATTTTTGAACAGGAGTCGATTTGAGCAGCTTGATAATATTGTTTATCAACGCCTTGTAAACCAGATAAGAAGACTAAAATCTTAAATGGAATAGAAGACCAAACAATATAAATACATAATGGAATCATAGCAACCCAACGGTCCGCACCATAAATCCATCTGATGTCTGTGCCAAAAATATAGTTGATAATACCTTGTTTATCAAAGATAACACTAAACACCATACCAACGGCAATCGCGTTTGTAACATATGGTAAGAAGAATACGGTTTGTAAAACTTTTTGGAACCATTTAATCGAGTTTAAAGCAACAGATATGATCAACGCTAAAGTGGTTGAAACTGGAACTGTGATAAAAACTAAAATAAATGTATTAGGAATAGCGTATCTTGTAAAGTATACTTCAGTAGCCCCTAAAGAAGTTTGAGTTAAACCTAAAATAACACCGAAGTTATTAAATGTGAAACCATCATACTTACCAGATGCATATTGATAGTTTTCAGTGAAAGCAATAAAAATGGTATTTACTAAAGGATAAATCAAAAATACTGCAATCAAGACAATAACAGGTGCAAGATAAATCCATGCTTTCCAGTTATTTTTGCTAACGACATCTTCAATGCCGGTAGTTTGATATTGTTTATTTCTTTTTTTGTTAGAAACCAAACGAATGATAGTGTTAGATTTTTCATCGTAACTAGATTCTTGCAAAGCGTAAGCGTCTTTATCTTCCACTACCGCTTCAGCTTCTAGTTGTGGCTTCCTAATGTGAAGAAATTCTAATAGTTTATTCCACATAGTTAGTCCTCCAATTAGTCGATATAAATTCTTGTTTCTGTTTCACCATCAAAAACGAACATTTTATTTGGTTTAACTTTTAAAGATAATTTCTTAGCGTCGGTTTGATCATCGCTTGAAATAATAATTTTAAATGATTCTTTTGTACAATTTTCATTATGAGCAACGATAGAAATGTCTCTTCCTAAAATTTGAATCATTTCTGCATCTGCATGTAAGATATTTTCATCAGTTTTCTTGCCAATTGCAAATCCTTCTGGACGAATTGCAACAAAAACGTCTTTATTGCCGATTTCTTTTTTGGCTTCGTAAATGCAATCTTTTCCAATGAATACTTTTTTGCCTTCAACGCGTCCTTTAAAGACATTGATTGGAGGCGTACCTAAAAATTGAGCAACGAATAAATTTGCTGGGTTATTATAAACATTTTGTGGTGAATCGATTTGTTGCATTTCGCCTAATTTCATAACGACAATCTTATCGGAGATGGACATTGCTTCTTCTTGGTCGTGAGTAACGAAAACTGTAGTAATGCCAGTTTCTTTTTGAATTCTTCTAATTTCTTCACGTGTTTGAAGTCTTAAACGAGCATCTAGGTTTGATAAAGGTTCATCAAGCAATAAGACTTTAGGTTTTTTAACTAAAGCACGAGCGATAGCAACACGTTGTTGTTGACCACCAGATAATTGAGATGGTTTTCTTTGTAAATATTCATCGACTTGGACTAATTTAGCGGTATCAACAACGATATCTCTTCTTTCTTCTTTGGTTAAACGACGGTGTGCAATAGCTTGAACAGTGTCGATAGAAACATTGCTTAATTTTAACATTTCAGTTAATTCTTTCATTGTTTCATCAACTAAAGCTTTTGCAGCCCTATTCATCTTGAAATAGACTTTGACATTTTTCTTATCAAAGTAAAGTTTGAAATCAGAGAACTTAATATTTTTTAATTTGAGATGTTTTTTAATATTATTTTGTAATTCGTCATCTTTGATTTCATTGATGATATATAATCTTGATTCAAATGGATAAGCGCTATCAAATGCAGCTAAACATTCTTTTAATTTTAAAGATAAAACCTTATCGATCATGACCATCAATTCATAGCCAGTATGAGTTCTAGAAATAACGGCACTGTGAACTTTACCAAAAGGTTTGACAGCTGCTTTTACATCATTGATTGTCTTATCAATTAAATCAGTTGAGAAGTGTCTACCTAATTTACCTTTATATGTCAATAAGCAAACTTGTTTATTACCAATGCCATTGACTGTTGCGCGAATTGAACTATCAAATAACGCATCGCTAGTTTGTTTTTCATTGGTGCTAATCAAAGTTGCTGGAATAATTTTTACAAAGTTTTCTAAAAATAATTCTTTAACGCTTGGAGCAACATTAATTAAAGAAACATTAATTTCCATATCATCGCCTTCAACCTTGCTTGCGATATGATATTGTTTTTTGTTTAAACCAATCTTTTTAACTAAAGAATAAATAGATTTGATGATACCTTGAGGTAAGTCATCCTTTTTCAAATTATATTTATAAAGTAAATCATAAGTGAAAAATGTAACTAAAGGCACTTCAACTTTTAGGTTAGTTAATGGGAATTCGATGTTTTTATAAATAGTCATATGAGGATATAGAGCATAGTTTTGGAAAACTAGACCAATGCCTCTTTTTTCTGGAGATAAATTAGTGACTTCTTGATCTCCAAACCACACTTCACCAGAAGTAGGAACTTGTAAACCAGAAATCATATATAATGTTGTGGATTTGCCACATCCAGAAGGACCTAATAAACCGACTAATTGGCCATCAGGAACGACAAAGTCCATATCCTTAACAGCAATGGTGTCGCGAATGTGCTTTTTAGCATCTCCTGGGAAAACTTTTGTTAAATCTTTAATTCTAATTTCCATGATTTTTTTCTCCTATAAGTTTATTTAGTGCCGTCATCATCGACGTCTTCGTCTAATTTTAATTTTTTAGATTTATTCTTTTCTAAATTAGTTTTGATCATTATTGTAAAGAATCTAATGTAGTATCCAATCACTAGAATTGCTGCGATCGAGAATACGATTACATAGGCATCTAGTGGATTATAAACCACGATTGAATTATCCATTTTAAAGAATCTAAATATGATGAACATGATATCTAACAAGACGATTCCTAATCCAACATAACCAATAGTAGCAGTTTTAAAGAATTGACGTGGATTCACACGTTTAAATTCATCATTTTTAAATTTATTTTTAGAATATATGAAATAAGCAATTGTAATAGTTGCATAAATAACTGTGTAAATAATTGATGTTATCAATAATATCATATTGATATTTGATGAACCAACAGGTTCACTAGATAAAGGCAAAATTTCCATGACACCAAATCTAGTTGAAACGTTTGATTTAGTAACGATTGAGTTAGTGCTTGGGATATATAAGTCTAATGTGATATATAAACCGATAAATTCTAACCCAATTAATTTATCCGCACTAAAGTCAGGTGCAACTTTATTGTTTTCAAGTAAGAAAGTAACTTTGTTATCACTTCTTTTTGGTAAATTATATGAATCGACAGGAGTAACAATAGGAACATTTAATGTTACTGGTGTGTCATCAGATAAATAAGTAATGCGATAATATGCAAGGTTAAAAGAAGTTAAACGATAACGAATTTGCATATAACCAGAATCGATATTCTTTTTATTAGCAGTATATGCGCTTGATTTAATATGTTCATAAATATTTGCTTCAACATTGATATCCATATCGATAGTAATGGAAGTAAAGCCTGCAAAAGTAGCGATGCTTTCAAATTCATATGAAATGTAATCAGAGATATTATCTTTCATTAAATAAGAAGGTTTCGCGTGTGAATAGTATCGGCAGTTTGGAGCTTCTTCACCAGGGTTTTCAGGTTCTTTTTCTAAAACAGGTAAAAGTTTTCCGCTATCTGCGTCTCTTTCTGCTTCATAGATATTTAAAAAGTAAATTCTTTCATCATCGACAGATTGATTTTTTTCTAATTCAATATCAACAGATTTTGTAAAAGATATAAAACCAGTGCCATCCCCTACTGCATCGTAATTATTTTGAGCAGAAGATGAAATTGGAAGTAATTGTGTTTTGAATGTAGGATCTTTGCCTTCTTCAAGTAAGTAATATCCAATATAAAGAGGTAGATAATATTCACCTTCACCATGATAACCAATAAAATAGTTATTTCCGGTACCGAATTGTTTAGCGGCACCAAACACCATTCCATCAAGTTTAAATAATTCTAACTCATTTGGTTCATATCCCCAGACTATTTCAGCGCCTTCAGGGAATACGCTTGTATCAAAAGGTGCTTCGTCTTCTTGATACATGACTTTGAATTTAACTTTATTTGTTAAACCATCAAAACTTTCTGGATAAATAGTTTCAATAGAATCTGGTATCAAGATGGATTTGATTTTTTCAGCATCTTCTTCTTGAACTGCGTGAGATTCAATCTCATTGACATTCATTATGTATTTTGTACCATACTTAATTCTTTTTGGAATGATGACATCTTCTTTTCCTTTTTTGATGTCCATAATGCGGTAAATACTTGAAGTATATACTGGCCTTAATTCTTCTTCAGGTTGTTCAGTTTCTTGACCCGTATAACCACCATCTGTAATTTTTGCATAAACCACTTTATCACTTGTGGTGTAAGTAGTGATTTTAGAAGAGAAATTAACTTGGTAGGATTGGCTTGTTTCAGTGATCGATGACTTGATAATTGAAACACTTAAATTAGATTCATCAAGTTCGACACTATTTTCGATTGTTGGAACTTCTGCTTCACCAGCGGCGTTTAATGCATTTGTTTTGGACATGTTTTGTCCATGAGCAAAAGACATACTTCCAGCTGATATCATGCAGGCAGTCAACATCAAAGCGGTCAATATTTTTTTCTTGCGCATTAGTTAGTAACCTCCGATATATAAATTTATTCGGTCATATAAATTATAAACGATAGTAGTATAATTGTAAAATTGTTTTACTGAAGTAAACAGAGGCAAAAGTCTAAATAATTAAATTTCGTCTCTAATTTTGAAATTTACAGGCGTTTTGCTGTGTTTTAGCTCATCTAAAGTGATTTCATCATAATCAAAAAATATTTTATGTTCTGATGTATCCACCTCTCTTAATCCCAACATATAGTCTGGAAAACCTTGTTTATGCTTACTAAAAGCCATCAAAGAAAATGAAACTAAATAAGGAATGCCAAATGTAAACATTGAAAGGATCAACTCTAAAAAATAAAACATAGCAAATCGTGCAAAACTTCTAGCAAAAGTCGGGTTAAGCATTCTAGAATCCACTAAACCAATATGATAGATTGCCTTGCCAAATGTTTTTCTTCCTCTTTTAAAGATTATAATTGGAACAAAATATATCAAAACGCCACTTACAAGATAAGCAATAGGCAATTCAACATAAAACAACATATTAGACATGTATTTAGTGTAATCATAATAATTTGGAACACTAGTTAATAAATAACCTTGTAAAATATCATCGATGTAAGGTGTATAAAAATTAGTGAAATATTCCATGTTTGTCGCTTTGCAATCAGGATTTTTAATGACGATACCTTCTTCGTTTTTGATAAAATATGGTTCGTTATTTTTATCGATCAATTTTTCATTTAAACGATGGTCATCATAACTTTTTTTAATCTCATCTGCGGTTTTATCATCGCAAACTTCTTCACTATAACTTAAAAACGTGTCAATCGCGTTTTTAGCATACACCACTTTAGCGTAGCTTTCTAAATCCACTAAGCCAACATAGGTGATAACATCCCTAATTTCTCCTTTTGAATTTTCAATGTACAATCCAGAATCTAATTTGATTTGATTCATATTGTCATTTACTTTATTAAAACTTGGTGTCGATTGTATTATTCCTCTTAAGGATAAAAATAGACAAAAAAATGATAATGCAAATAACAATATATCAATTAAATTTGCAATGCAACGATGAAAAAATTTAGGAGGACGATAAGTTATTTTAATCTCAGTTTTTGGCAAATTATTATTTTCCATTAAATGTCATAACCTTTCAAACGATATATTTCATCCAAACTTTCAGAAGAAATCATGACAGTTCTTGATAATATATCAAATAAGGATCGATTATATTGATTAAACAAAATAACAAAAAATGAAACGCTGACTAATCCAAATGATAATAAAGATAAAACTAATAAACTGCCATTCCCGATAGCGAAAATATAAGAAAGCAAAATATTAGGCAATGGTAAAAACATTATTAAAGTCATGTTAGAGACAAAGTTATAAATACTAGATAATGCAACTTCACCTTTTTTTAACAAATATATGTTGTTGATTCCAACTCTTTCTATTTTCATGATAGACATCGTCATCGTCTTTCCATTTTTATTGATTAAAGGATAGATCAAATAACAAATTATACCGGATAAAAAATAGGCAATAAATGTCGATATTAAAACTAACAAATCATATTGTTTATTAATGTCTTTAATTACTTTTTGACAAGAATTATATGAAATACCTTCATAAGTCAAATCGTTTCGCAAAATATCTTCAAATATTCTAGAATACGCTTTTAAATAGATATCTTCTAAAAAGATCGCGTAATCTTTTTTTCCTTGATTACTCATTTCATTTTGTTCATCAAATGCTGGTTTAAATTCGTCTTTATAGACTTGTTTTAATTTAACTTGGTTTCCATTAAACTCAAAGAAATTTAAATTTTTATCTAACTCTTTGATGATGGAAATATAAGCAGTGTCATCATGTCTAATATTATTGAAGTAGGTATTAAAAACGTCATATTTGATTTCGT
>JAHZFY010000049.1:4928-8541 GCA_019421105.1 bacterium | reverse complement strand
GTACATAATTGCCTCAATTAGCGTATACACAGTTAGGGGTAGTTATTCTTTAAGAGTTTACAATATGACAAAAAAGGGTCTTGGAGATGCTTTAATAGAATTTGAAAAACTTAAAAAGAAATTATATGACGAAGGCTTATTTGATGAATCTAAAAAAAGGCCAATTAACCAATACCCTAAAAAAATTGGAATCATAACAGCTTTAAATTCAGCAGCGATGAAAGATTTAACTTATAATATTCATCGAAGATATCCTTTAACTGATATTTTGGTTTTTCCATCATCCGTTCAAGGAGAAAATGCTTCTAAAGAATTAATTAAAGCATTTAAAGAATCAAAAAAATATGATTTAGACACTCTAATAATTGGAAGAGGCGGTGGCTCTAATGAAGATTTATCTGCATTTAATGATGAGGAACTAATTAGAGAATTATCAAAAAGTGAAGTTCCGATTATATCTGCGGTTGGACATGAAATAGATTTAACTCTATTAGATTTTTTAGCAGATAAAAAGGCATCAACGCCGACTGGTGCTGCAGAATTGTCTTGCATCAATATTGACGATTTAAAAGAAAAATTAATACACATTGATATTTTATTAGAGCAATTGATCAATAAAAAAACATCTATTTATCAAAATGCCCTAGATAATTATCAAGAAAAGATTGATTACTTGATGAATAATAAAATTCATAATCTAAATAATTTGATTCAAAATTATAAAAAACGACTTGAAGATTTAAATCCTTATAACATCTTAAATAGAGGCTTTTCAATAACCACTAATATAAATGGGGATATTATTAAAAAGAGTGAACAAGTTAATAAAAATGATAAAATAATTACGATGATGAATAATTTTAAAATATATTCGGTAGTGGAAGAGGTGAATAAAAATGAGAAAAAGTAATGAAGAAATGACTTTAGAACAAGCAATTGAAAAACTTGAAGAAATCACAAGCACACTTTCATCTGAATCGACAAATATCGATGTCTCTATCCAATTATATAAAGACGCAAAACAACTCATTAAAGATATTTCAAAAAAATTAGATGAGGTAAAAGGACAAATAAAGGTTATTGATAATAATGTCAATGAAAAGTAAATATTTAGTAGTTATTTAGTATGAAGAACAAAGTCAAAACTATAGACATAAAAGATATTAACAATCCAAATTACGTTAAAGAATTAACCAATAAAGAGTTGATTGTTTTAAGCGCAAAAATTAGAGAATATATGATTGATTCAATAGCCAAAAATGGCGGACATCTTTCTTCAAATTTAGGCTGCGTAGAATCAATTATTTCGTTATGTAAAAATTTTGATTTTGATCATGATAAAATTCTTTTTGACGTTGGACATCAAGCTTATACATATAAGATATTAACAGGTAGAAGTCTTAACAATTTAAGACAAAAAGATGGAGTAAGCGGTTTTCAAAAAATAGCTGAATCCAAATACGATGTTTTTGAAGCGGGACATTCTTCTACTTCTATAAGTGCCGCCAATGGGATGGCTATTGCTAGAGATTTAAATAATGACAATTATGAAATAATTGCTTACATCGGAGATGCATCAATTGTTAGTGGTTTAGCTTTTGAAGGATTAAATAATATTTCCCAAGGCAAACATAAAGTTATTATTGTACTAAATGACAATAATATGTCTATTTCTAGATCTATAGGCGGGATGGGCAGATTTTTAAAAAAGATTTCCAATAAAGCATCATACATAAGCACAAAGGAAAAATATAAAAGAATTTTATTAAAAACAAGATTAGGTAATAAAATTTATAATTCTAGTTTTAGAATAAAAAACGGTATAAAGCAGTTTTTAGTTCCGGTAACTGTTTTTGATAACATGGGGTTTAAATATATCGGTCCTATCAATGGACATGATTTTAAATCGATGGATAGAGCTTTTAAAAAAGCAAAAAAAGCAAAAAATTCTGTTATTGTTCATTTAAGAACTATCAAAGGAAAAGGTTACAAGTTTTCTGAACAAGATGTAAATGGTCATTGGCATGGTGTTGATCCTTTCGATGTTAAAACAGGACAAACATTAATCAAAAAAGATAACATTTCTTGGAGCAGACATTATGCAAATTTATTAAATGATATAATGAAAGAAAATGATAAAACTATTTTGATTACTCCTGCGATGATTCATGGTTCTTGCCTTGAAAATATATTCAAAGAATATAAAAGCAGATGTTTTGATGTTGGAATAGCAGAGGAACATGCCTTTACAATGGCTAGTGGGCTTAGTTTAAATCAATTTCATCCAATCATTTCCATTTATTCGACATTCTTACAAAGAGGATACGATGAGATGCTCCATGATATTGTTAGAATGAATCTAAATACAACATTATTAATCGATAGATGTGGTTTAAGTGGACACGACGGAGAAACTCATCAAGGAATTTTTGATGAGAGTTTAATTTATGCATTGCCAAATACAGTCATTGCGATGGCTTCAAATTCTTATCAATCACAAAATCTAATTAAAGAATCATTAAATAATCATGGATTATTCGCGATCAGACTACCAAAAGGCCAAATAAACGACTCAAACAATACTGTGGATATTAAGTTTGGAGAATGGGTTAAATTAATCGATGAAAACAATGAAACATGCGTTGTTAGTGTCGGCCCTAATACTGCTAGATTATGTAAACTAATTAAAGAAAATGATTTAAGAATTGATCTTTATGACGCTGTTTATCAAAAACCATATTTAGATAAATATATCGACGATTTAAAAAAATATAAAAAAGTCTTGATTTATCAAAGCTATGCTACTAAGCATGGTTTTGCTTATGATTTACTTGAAAAATTGGTTTCCTTTAATATGTCAACAGAAATTATTTTAAAATGTTTGCCTGATGATTTTATTTCTCAAGGCGATATTGAAGAACAATTGAAAGATTTAAAATTAACACCTGAAGATATTATAAATATCCTTAAGTAATTGGTTTACATAATTTGTTGTGTTAAAATATTTTTATGAGCAAGATTATTGTCCATATCGATTTAAATTATTTTTTTGTAAGATGCGAAGAAATTAAAGATCCATCTATTGAAGGATTACCTGTCGCTGTCGGTCATCAAGGACGTGCTGGGATAGTTTCTACTTGTTCTTATAAAGCTAGAGAATACGGCGTTAAATCTGGAATGCCAATGTTTATGGCTATCGAAAAATGTCCTAACTTAATTATTAGGCCAGTCGATTTTGATTTTTATGGTGTTTTATCTAGAGAATTTATTTTATATGTTTCTAATTTTACAAAGAAAATAGAAGTAGCATCAGTGGATGAATGCTACGCTGATTTTAGCGATGTTTTAAAAAATGAAAAAGACCCTATCGGATTTTTTAAAAGATTTCAAAAAGGTTTGTTTGAAAAAACCAAATTATATTGTTCAATTGGAGTGGCCACGAATAAGTTTTTAGCAAAAATGGGTTCTGATTATAAAAAACCAAATGGCATTACCATTTTAAGAAAAAGAGATTTCAAAGACACAATTTATCCAATTAAAATATCAAACATGTATGGCATTGGCAAAAAAACCGCTCCTAGATTAGAAAATTTAGGTATTTTTACTATTGGTG
>JAHZFY010000049.1:0-4918 GCA_019421105.1 bacterium | reverse complement strand
GTGATTTAGCTAATAAAATTGCAAAGGATGATCAAGACGTTAAAGACTTACTCGGTAAATTTTATTACACAGTAAAAGAATGGGTTAATGGCAATGGAGATGATAATGTTCAATACGAAGATGAGGATAGTCTTAAATCAATTGGAACTTCGACTACATTGTCAAATGATAGCAATGATTATGAAGAATTTAGAAATGTTTTAAAAATGCTATCTAAAGACGTTGCTAAAAGAGCTAAAAAAGAATCTAAATTAGCAAAAACCATCACTTTGACTATGAAAGATACTAATTTCATCACTTCAAGCAAGTCGATTACTATTAAAAACCCAACTAATAATGATAATGATATATTCAATCATATTTTAGATTTACTAGATGGAAACTACGATGGTCGATTATTAAGATTATTAGGAGTTAGTTTATCTAATCTCATCGATTTAAAAGATGTTGTAGTACAAATGACGTTTTTTAACTACCAAGAAGCTGAAGAAGAATCAAAAACCAAATTGCTAATTGCGGATTTAAATAGAAGGCTTTCTAAACCAATGCTATTTAGAGCATCAGAAAGTAAAAAGGAGGAATAACATTATATGGAAATTGTCAACGCTCAAGATTTGTATTTTAAATACATTATCTCTGAGAAAGGATTATCGATCCAGACTGCAAAAAATTATATGGATGATATTGCAATTTTTTTAAAAAATGTCAAACCGATGTCCTTCACAGAAGAAATTGATAATGATGACTTAGAAATGTTTTTAAGATATGAACTACAAACTGGAAAAACTGTTTCTAGCGCTGCAAGAAGACTTTCTTCTTTAAAAGGTTTTTATATCTTTTTAATAAAAGAAGGAATTATAAATATTCAAATAGAAGATATTCCTGCTCCTAAAAAAGTAAGTCATCTACCTACATGTCTTTCATTTGATGATGTCGAAAAATTATTAGATGCTCCTAATTTAAAAAAACCAGATGGAATAAGAGATAAAGCGATGCTTGAGTTGATGTATGCGTCTGGTTTAAGGGTTTCTGAATTATTGTTATTGAAAAAATCTAACTTGGATTTAACTCATAAAATCATCAATATTACTGGTAAAGGATCAAAGCAACGAATCGTTCCAATTGGTGAATTTGCTAGTGAATATATCAAAAAATATATGGATGAAGTAAGAAAAAAGAATGTTAATAAAAAAAGCGAATTCCTATTTTTAAGTAAATATGGTGAACCATTATCTAGACAATATTTTTTCAAGCAAGTAAAAAAATATGGGATGATAGCTGGTATAAAAGAGAATATTTCACCTCATACATTAAGGCATTCGTTTGCTACTCATCTATTAGAAAATGGAGCGGATTTAAGGATTGTCCAGCAGATGTTAGGACACACTAACTTGTCGACAACTCAAATATATACGCACGTTTCTTCAAAAAGAATTGTTTCAGCATATGATTCTTTGATGTCAAAGAATAAATAAATTTGCATTTTAATATTAATTTAAATTAAAAAGATTTAAACTATAAAGGTTGAAAGGAGAATGTTTATGTCAAATTTAAAAAATAAGTACAACCGAATATTTGTAATCGTAGCTGATAGTGTTGGTATTGGAGAACAACCTGACGCCGCAAAATATGGTGATGCCGGTTCTCACACATTAATGCATACCGCTGAGGCATGCAATGGATTAAATATACCAAATATGAATGCTTTAGGACTTGGTGATTTAGATGATATTAAAGGAACTAGCAAAGTAATGCATCCTCATTCCTTTGTTTGCAAATCTTTAGAGGCAAGTGTTGGCAAAGACACGATGACAGGCCATTGGGAAATGATGGGTGTTTTAACTACTTCTCCATTTGTTACTTTTACTGATACTGGTTTTCCAAAAGAATTAATCGATGAATTAGAACAAAGAACTGGCCATAAAGTGATAGGCAATTATGCCGCTAGTGGAACTGAAATCATTAAAGAATTAGGCGAACAACAAATCAAAGAAAACAGTCTAATTGTATATACATCTGCTGATAGCGTTTTACAAATTGCTGCCTCAGAAGAAGTGACTGGTTTAAATGAATTATATAGATGCTGTGAAATTGCTAGAGACATTTGTATGAAACCTGAATACAAAGTTGGACGCATTATTGCTAGACCATACATCGGAACAAATAAAGACAATTTTAAAAGAACTTCTAATAGACACGATCTAGCTTTAAAACCACCTCATAAGACTGTTATGAACATTTTAGATGAAAATGGTTTGATGGTTTCTTGTGTTGGAAAAATTGGTGATATCTTTGATGGGTATGGTGTTAGTAAGACACAAAAGACCGTTTCAAATGATAACGGTATGGATATTACTATTCAAGAAGCTATCAATAACGATTTTAATAAAGGATTATGCTTTGTCAATTTAGTTGAATTTGACTCTGAGTATGGTCATAGAAGAAACGCTAAAGGATATGGAAAAGCTTTAGAAGAATTCGATGTCAAACTGGGCGAATTAATCAAAGTATTAAGGGATGATGATTTATTAATTGTCACTGCTGATCATGGTAACGATCCAACATGGACAGGAACAGATCATACAAGAGAAAAAATACCTCTATTAATTTATTCTAAATTAATTAAAGATGGCAAAAAACTTGATGAAAGAAAGTCGTTTGCTGATATAGGTGCAACTGTTTTGAAAAACTTTGGCTTAAAACAACCTGAAAATATTATTGGAACACCTATTGAAGAATTGTTTTAGGAGAATTTTAAATGAAAAATAAAATAATTTTACCCATAACCTTATTGGGTTTAACTTTAACAAGCTGTAATATTGGCGAACAAACAATTGAAGATTATATGCGGGTTATTTCTCCTGCTGGAGCTCCAGCGATTGCGTTTTATGATCAAGGAACTAGCGAAACATTTGAAACTAATTCAACACCTTCTAATGTCTTAGCTCAATTAAATAATGATGATTATGGTATGGTTGTCTTTGATTTTTATAACGGATTAAATAATCTAAAAAAGAATGAAGGAGACTATAAATTAGCCAAAATTTTGACCGGTGGCAATTTATATTTAGTTGGAATTGAAAATGATCAAGCACCTGAACCAGTTGATAAAATTGTTTCTTTTGGTGAAAATTTAATCCCTGATTTAGCCTTTAAAAAGATTTATGATGAAGAAATCACAAAAAATGTTTCATATGTCAATGGCGTTAGCGACGCACAAGCTGTTTTAGCAAGCGGAATGCATCAAGGTGAAAAAGTTGACTATGTTTTAATTGCTCAACCTGCCTTATTTGCCACGATGAACAATAAAGAAGTTCCAACTTATGGAAAACTAAACGTTGTTGCTTCTATGAAAGATGAATGGTTTAAAAAGACTGGACAAGCCGCTATTCCTCAAGCAGGACTTTTCGTGCATAATGATTATTATGTTAACCACAAGGACTATTTCGATGAACAATTTGCTTTAATTGATGAACGAATTGAAACTGCAATCGATGATCCATTAACCATTAAAAAAGTTATGGATGAACAAATTCCTGATTTGACTGAACAACAAAAAGTATTCGGATTTAATTCTAAAGTTGCATTTAATGTTCAAAATAGTAAAGACACTCCAAATGGTTTTGCTTTAGTAAGACCTGAAGATGAGATTGATTTAAATGCCTTTTTTGAAGCTATTGA
This sequence comes from bacterium, assembly GCA_019421105.1. Taxonomy (GTDB): domain Bacteria; phylum Bacillota_I; class Bacilli_A; order RFN20; family CAG-826; genus CAJOOD01. The sequence goes on along the minus strand of JAHZFY010000049.1, from coordinate 1,237 downwards.
CGTAAATCAAAATTTTGATGACTATATTTTATAAGTATGAATAAAAGTGGGGATAAAAAATTTTTAAATTCTAAATGGTATTATTTTATTCTCACTTTTTTTGGTATCGTTTTATTTATAGGCGTTTGGTCTATTTTAAGTATTTCAATCAATAATCCGTTATTTCCTAATCCATATAAAGTATTTAAGGCATTTTTTGAATCATTAGGCTCAATAAAAATATATGAAGCAATTGTTTTTACTTTATTAAGATTATTAATATCCTTTTCTATAAGTTTTGCGGTTGCGTTTGTATTAGGAATTATATCTGGGTTAAATAAAACATTTAAAACAATATTATCACCGACGGTAACAATTTTAAGAACAATTCCAACAGCTGCCTTAATCTTAATATTAATCGTATTGTTTAGACCAATTTATTCGCTAACAATCATAACTTTTTTAGTTATGTTTCCTATTTTATACGAGGCAATTTGTAATGGCATTATAAATGTTGATGAAAATATTAAAAAAGCATTAAGAATAGATGTTGGTTTACATAATCATAGAAGTATTTTTAAAGTTTTGATTCCATGCGCATCGCCTTATATTCTATTAGGCATAATTCAAACTATTGGTCTTGGAATGAAAGTTTCTTTAATGTCGGAAATATTAGTTGGCAATAACAAAATACCTGGATTAGGAATTTTGATTAAACTTGCATATCAAAATGCATACATGGATCAAGTATTTGCTTATTCGATGTATGGAATTATTCTTATAGGTATAATAGATATATCATTAAAATTAGTAAAAAGAAAAATAAATTAGAAAATAATTAATTTACCTCCTATTAAATACTAGGAGGTTTTATTTTATGGAAATAGATAATAAATTTAAAGTCGAAGAAATCTACCAATCCATGTTTAGCTTAGAAGATAAAAAAATCGCCATGCGAAAAATCATCGAGCAAACAGATTGGATTAAAAGACAATTAGAGTATTCGATTTATTCAATGTCGCACAAAGTGAAATACAATTTAAAAAAAGGAGACATACTAGAAATAGATTGGGGAGTAACTGTTAGCGCTGAGTTTTCTAATAGACATTATGGAGTTGTGCTAGTTGATTCAAATGAACACAATCCTTTAGTCTTAGTATGTCCGTTAAAAAGTAATCATAACGGAGCGCATCCAAAGTCAGATATAGATCTTGGGATGGTTGAAGGATTGAAATATTCTTCATCGACATTAGCGGTC
>JAHZFY010000048.1 GCA_019421105.1 bacterium | reverse complement strand
TTTTTTAAAAAATAATGTCAGTGAAATAAACGATATTACTCTAACTTCAGAAAAAGAAACTTATGTTGATATTGGAGAAAAAAGAGTTTTATCTAGAATCACTTATAGAAGTTTTGATGATAATAGAAATGATAAATTACAATTAGTTGAAGGTCGCCTTCCTAATAACGCAAATGAATGCTTGGTTTTAGAGACAAAAGATTCAAAAATTAGCTATGATATTGGAACGGTGTTTTCGATTCAAGAAGAAACCGCTACAACCACTACTCCTACGAATTATAAAATTGTCGGTGTTGTAAAAGATCCTTATTATATAGCTTATCAATCAGAACAAAGTTTAATAACTGGAGCTACCATAGAAGGAATTCTTTATTTTGACGAAGCATATTTTGATGATTTAATATACACCAATGCATCTATTACTTTTACAAAAACTAAGCAGATGGATTCTTTTGGCAAGGAATATAAAAACTATGTCGAAAGAAAAATGGCGGAAATAAGCGCTATTTCCGATGATGCATTACAACTTAGAATAGATGAAATAAATCTAATAATTAAAGATAAAGCCCTAGAGGAAAGTAAAAATATAATTCGTGAATATCTTTCTTTTTTACCAAGCGATGTTGTTGAAACGATAATTAGAGATATAGAAACTCAAAAATGGTTTCAAGATATCGTTGATGCAAATGCTAAGAAAGCATTTGACGAACTAGTTTCATCGATGGCCCCTGCTTGGTATGTTTTAAATAGAGATATGGTTAAAAGTGCCTATACTTTTAAAAGCGATGCGAGTAAAGTTCAAACAATTTCAACAATATTCCCTCCGTTTTTCTTTTTAATTGCCCTATTAGTAACTCTATCCTCAATCAGTAGAATCGTCACAAAAGATCGTCAATTGATCGGCACTTTTAAAGCGCTTGGATTTAGTAAAAGACAAATATCTTTAAAATACGTTTTATATGGATTAGTTTCTTCAATTATTGGATGTGCAATAGGTGTTAGCATTGGTTTATTTGCTCTTCCTGCTGTATTGATGTATACATATCAAAGTTTATATTACATACCAATGATGACTTTTGTATTTACACCTGCATATGTAATTACATTCTCTTCGTTGATGGTCTTATTAGTTTTAGGTATTGTTATCGCTGTATCATTAATTAATTTAAGAGAACCTGCCGCTAGTTTGATGCTCGGTGGAAAAGCACCTAAACCTGGCAAAAAAATTCTATTAGAAAAAATTCCTTTTGTTTGGAATAATATGAAATTTAAATATAAATCTATGTTTAGAAATATATTTAGATTCAAGAAAAATTTGATGATGATGATCATTGGTATAGGAGGATGTTCAGCCCTATTATTAACTGGTTTTGGTATACAGGATTCATTCTCTGCGATTACAAATGAACAATATAGTTTAATTATTAAATACGATGCAATTGTGTCGGTAAACCCAGGTATTAATGCCGATGAAGTTTTTAATACTAGCACAGAATCATATACTAACATCATGTATCAACATGGCACCGTAAAGAAAAATGAAACAATTAATGTTGAAATAATCGGGGCGAATAAAGACATTTTAAAATTTGTTGGCTTTTATGATGAAAAATTAAATGAAATCGAATTTAATGATGACTCTGTGATCATTTCTAAACAAATCGCTGACGAATTAGACGTTGGTGAAAATAACGTCATTCAATTAGACACTGATTATGGCACTAAAAACATAATAATAACTGATGTATGTCAAAACTATGTCTCTAATTATGTATATTTTGGTTCTAAAACATATCAAAGATATTTTAAAGAGGAGATAAGCGAATCTACCAGTAATGCATACATTTTAAAAATGCATGATTTAAGTGAAAATGAGATAGAAAAAAGATATTCTCAATTAGCCAAAACAGAAAATGTCAAATCGGTTATGACCACTGCTGCTTCAAGAAAAACATACGATGGCATCGTTAATAACTTATCGATGGTCGTATTGTTGATAACCATATTAAGTGGAGGCTTAGCAGCGATTGTCATCTATAATTTAACAGATATCAATATTAACGAAAGAATAAGAGAAATCGCCACTTTAAGAGTGTGTGGTTATCGAAGACGAGAAGTATTATTTTATATTATTAGAGAAATATTGGTTATGTCAGTGATAGGAATATTAATAGGATTAGGAATTGGTGCGTTCTTACATTGGTTCATAATGGTTAATATTCAATCTATAGGATTGATGTTTTCAAATAAAATTAAATGGTTTAGCTATTTGATTACAATTGGCATTTCATTTGTGTTTGTTATTGGCGTTTCTTTGTGTTTTTATCCTCGCATAAGAAAAATCAAAATGGCAGAGTCATTAAAATCTGTCGAATAATAAATTTATTATTAAGCGTTTTTAAAATCTTCTTTTTCAATCAATTGTTTTGTTTTTGTTATGCACCATTTAAAATATGGGTTTTCTAAATCGTTAACTATTTTAATTGCGTCGTTTCTTGCAGCTTGGAAAATCTTAATATCATTATATAAGTTTAAAAATTTAAAATCTTGTTCACCAGATTGTCTTAATCCAATCAAATCACCAGGACCTCTAAGCCTTAAATCTTCTTCGGCAATAACAAAACCATCATTGCTTTTAACTAAAACATTTAATTTTTCTTTTTCTTCTTCATCATCTCCATCATAAGTTAAAAAACAATATGATTCATGCCCATCTCTTCCAATTCTTCCTCTTAGTTGATGTAAACTAGCTAATCCAAAACAAGAAGCATCATAAATAACCATCATCGATGCATTTTTAACATTTATTCCAACTTCGATTACTAAAGTCGAAACTAAAATGGAAATTTCATTATTGTAAAATTTATTCAAAACTTCCTGCTTTTCATCTTGTTTCATCTTGCCGTGAAGAACGCCAACTTTATTTGGATATTTTAATAGATATTTCGCCGACAAAGAGTCGATAGAATAACGATCATCTTCACTATAATCAATTAATGGAGCGACGATATAAACTTGCCTATTTTGCTTTAAAATATAATCGATACCTTTAAATATTTTTTCATCATCGCTTTTTAAAACTCGAGTGATGATTTTTTTATTATCAACTGGGAATGAATTAATAGTTGAAATATCTAAGTCACCATAAATAGATAACGCCAAAGTCCTAGGAATAGGTGTTGCAGACATCATCAATAAATCTGCATTATCCCCTTTTGCCGCTAATAATTGACGCTGGTTGACCCCAAAACGATGTTGTTCATCAATGACCGCTAAACCTAAAGAAGAAAAACAAACATTATTTGAAAAAAGAGCGTGTGTTCCAATTATTATATCGATATTACCAGTTTCCAAATCAGATAAAATACCCCTTTTTTCTTTTAAAGGAGTTGAACCTACCAAAAGCCTTACATTTAACCCTAAAGGTTCAAAAATTTCCAATGCATTTTCATAATGTTGTCTAGCTAAAGCATCAGTAGGTGCCATCAATGCCCCTTGATCACCTCTTAAATAATTTGCATACATCGCTAAAAAGCAAACGATGGTTTTTCCACATCCAACATCACCTTGCAACAAGCGATACATCAATGTATTTGAATTCATATCTTTAATGATTTCATCTGCGGCTTGGTATTGTTCTTTTGTTAATTTAAAAGGTAAGGAATTTATAAATTTATCGCAGATATCTATATCGATCGGTTCTTTTTTTAACTTATCTAAACTAGAATTTTGTTTTTTAATAAAATGGGTTTTTAATGAAAAATATAAGGCTTCTTCATATTTTAAATATCTTAAACCTTGTGTAATATCATCAATAGATAAAGGGAAATGGACCTTTTTTAATGCCTCTTTTTTCTCAACTAGATTGTATTTTTTTCTAAATATAGAAGGGACATCATTATATATTTTATCTTTTACCTCTTCAAAAGATCTTTTAACAAGCGAAATAAAAAGATGATTAGGATAAGAATGAGGTAAATTGTATATTGGTTTTATCAATTCATCATCCTTTAAATTGCCTTTATAAATATTGATGACATTAACTCTTTTATTTTTAGCATCAAAACTACCTAAGATACTCACTTCATCACCAACTTTATATTGGCTTGCTAAATATGGGCGATTATATGAAACTATTTTAAAAAAGTAGCCATTATTGTCTATTACATCAAATGTAGACATCGAAAACTTATTTTTCTTAATCACAGTCAAATTTGAGGCAATCTTTCCAAATAATGATACTTTTTCTTTATCTAGATAATTCTTTTTATTCGTCAAAGTAAAATTTTCATATCTTTTTGGTAGATGAAAAATTACATCATAACTATTATGTATGCCCATGTCATATAAAATAGCGTTTAATCTTGGTGACTTAGTTAATTTCATGACTATATTTTAATCAATTTTAGATAATAAAAAAATGGGAAATTCCCATTTTATTTTTTATTCGACACCGATTAAGAATGAATATACTGGCTGCCCACCATTTCGAACGTCTAAATCGACATCAGGATATTTAGTTTCAATGACCTTAGAAATTTCTTTTAAATCCTTTTCTTTTACATCTTCACCATATAATAAAGTGATGACAGCGGAGTCTTCATCAACCATTTTTTCTAATAATTCAAGTGTAGCTTCAATTTTACTATGCTTACAAGTGACGATTTCTTTATCTAAGATACCAATAAAATCATCCTTAACAATGTTCACACCATCGATTTCTGTATCTCTAATTGCAAATGTTACCGATCCGGATTTGACATTTTTTAAAGCAGATTTCATTTCTTGTAAGTTTTCTTCTGGTTCAGCATCAACATTAAACATGATAGCCGCTGTGATGCCTTGAGGAATGGTTTTTGAAGGAACAACCATACAATTGACTTCATCAGCTAAAACATCACAAGCTTGAGATGCAGCCATGACGATATTGGAGTTATTTGGTAAAATAATAACATTTTCAGCATTGCATTTTTTAATTGCGGAAATAAAGTCTTCAGTTGAAGGATTCATAGTTTGACCGCCAAAAACGATTTCATTGATACCAATTTCTTTAAAGAATTCAGAAATGCCTTCTCCAGCACTAACTGCGATTAAAGCGTATTTATCTTTTGGTTTTTCTTCTTTAACTAAATCTTCATGAGGAGTGATATTAGCACCAGTTTCTAAAGCATGGTGTTGTTCAGTCATATTTTCAATTTTTAATGTTTTAAACTCACCAAAAGATTGAGCGTAATTTAAAATTTGTCCAGGAGTTAATGTATGAATATGAACTTTTACGATTTCTTCATCTCTAACAACGACTAAAGAATTACCACGATTTTTTAAGTTATTGATAAATCTTTGTTCATTGAATGGTTTTTTAACTGAATCAGGACCTAATTCCATGATAAATTCAGTACAATAACCAAATTCTTCATCTTCCATTGCCGCTCCAGCCATAGCAATTGGGGAATTGTTTTCTGTAGCGGTAGCTTTGTTTCTTTCAATAACTTTACCTTGTAAGGCAGACATCATACCATCGAAAATGACAATTAAACCAAAACCGCCACTATCAACGACACCAACTTCTTTTAAAATTGGAAGTAATTCAGGTGTATGATCTAAAGATTCTTTAGCGGCTTTAATTAAAATTTCCATACATTTTAAAATGGAATAGCCTTCTTTAACTTCTTCATTTAAAACTTGTGTTGATTCTCTAATAACAGTCAATATCGTTCCTTCAACAGGTTTCATAACTGCTTTATAGGCTACTTCAACACCTTTAGCAAATGCTTTTGCAAATTGAAGTGCATTAGCTTCTTGTAAGCCTTCTAAACCTTGAGCAAATCCTCTAAAAATTTGAGAAGTAATAACGCCAGAATTACCTCTAGCGCCCATTAATAAGCCTTTAGAGAAAGCTTTTGCTAATTCATCAACTCTTTTATCGTTTCTATTTTGAATCTCTTTAGCGCCGCTTGTAAGCGTTAAATTCATATTCATACCTGTATCACCATCTGGTACAGGGAAAACGTTTAATGCGTCAACTTCTGGATAGTGGTTATATAGATTATTTGATCCAGATATCAACATTTGTTTTAATAATTCACCATCTAATATTTTCATACTTAAATTCCCTTATTTTTCATGAACCATGGTTTGGACGAAAACATCAACAGAAACCACGTGTATATTAAATCTATTTTCAATTTCATATTTGATTCTTTTTTGCATTTCATATAAAACTTCTGTAATCTTTACACCAGTCATTAAAGATATATAAATTTTGATTTTATATGAATTGCTTAATCGTTTTGAAATAATAATGCAATCTTTTGCGCTCTTGGCTTTTTTGTTTAAAAAAAGCAAAGAATGATCTTTTAAAGAAACAACACCATAACAAGTTAAGGCGATTGTTTCAATAGCGTTGACTAAATCATTAGTATCAACCATTTTATTTTTTAATAAACTTTTTGATTGTTTTTCCATAATGGCTCCTTTCAATTTAGCAAACCGCAACAAAATATCTAAATATTAATATTTAGAACGCATTTATTTTACCATAAGAAAATATTTTTTAAATAAAAAGTAAGATTTATTGCGGTGGTTGAGAATAATTTATTCAAATTCCTTCATGAAGTCCAACAATAATTTTTTATGATTATCATAAGAAATCAAGATATGATTAGCGTGATGCATGTTAATAAACTCATCGATGCTAGTGTCTAATAAACTCACATCAACTTGGGTTCTACAAAAGTTTGGATTGCTTAAATTTTCTTCGATTCTTGCCACTACAACATCGAATTGTTGTAAATCTTGAGATAATTTACAAATATTGACGATACCTGGTTTTAATTCTCCTTTGATACCGATTGATTGATCGCTTTCAAGATGAGTCAAAAATTTATATTCTTGACACATATTTAACGCAACTGTGCAATGAGCAAAGGTAATCGTATTTTTAGAATTATTTACGCATGATGGATTAGCTTGAAATGATGTTTTGTTTAATAAATATTTAATAATCACCATCGTCAATAAACTTGGTATATCACCTTCGCAGCTGCAAGGATATCCTTCTTGATTTAATATCGCCAAAGCTAAACAAGCAGTAACTTTATGAATTTTTAATAAATCAAAGCATCGAATTGTTAATCCAGACAAATTATAGCGTTTAATGAGTTTTTTTAAAGCGGAATAGACTTTTATAGCATCAGTTAAGATTTGCTTATCAAATGGGTTTTTAACTTGATAAATAGGCATATGATAAGGAGAAATATAATTGATATCTTTTTCGTATATGTCTTTTAATTCTCCTAAGGAAATATCAATCATATTAATACCAAACTTTTGCTTTATGGAAAAATAAGAAGTATCAGAAGCAATCAACCAATCTGATGGTTTACCAATAACCCCTAAATTGATACCTTTCATCTTATTTTTTGCCGTTTTTAAAATGACAATATCTTTGATTTTATTTGAAAGATTGCTCATATTGTCATCCACTAAAAGGGTGTATTTGATTTTCTTTTGATATAAATATGATCCAATTTCTAAAGAAGCCGCTAATGAATTGTTTCTATTTGTAATAATAAAATAATATGGACCTTCTAACATAGGTTGAACTCTTTCTTTAAAGATTTGTTCAACACCACCTGATTCAACTAATATAAAATTTACTAATTTATTATCAGCATCTACTTTTAAACAAATGCCACTAGTTTCTAAATGAACGTTTAAGTCATTTAAAAATTCATCGTCAGATCCTCTATTAGATAATCGAATTAAATTAACAAACATAATAATACTCCTTGCCTATACTAATTTTATTATAGACAAAAAAATAAAAAAAACATAGGAATCCCTATGTTAATTTGTCTTATAAATAAAAAAGCCCGGCGGCTCGCTATTCTGTCCTTTCGGATACCTTCGCCACTACGGTGCTTAACTTCTGTGTTCGAGATGGGAACAGGTGTGTCCACCGCGCCATCACCACCAGACTTTTTTAAGAGAGTAAATTGTTCTCTCAAAACTAGATATTATATCATTTTGTTCTTACTTTCAAACTTTTTCGACTTAAATTTTATTTTCGATTAAAAATCTTAGAAATTAAGTCCTCGATCTATTAGTATCAGTCGACTGAATGCCTCACAGCACTTACATCTCTGACCTATCAACCTCCTAACATTGGAGAGATCTTACTTCTTGCGAATGGGAAGTCTAATCTTAGGGTTAGCTTCACGCTTAGATGCTTTCAGCGTTTATCTATTCCGTAGGCAGCTACTCAGCCATGCCACTGGCGTGACAACTGATATACCGTTGCTACGTTCATCCCGGTCCTCTCGTACTAAGGACAATTCCCTTCAAACTTCCTACGCCCACGACAGATAGGGACCAAACTGTCTCACGACGTTTTGAACCCAGCTCGCGTACCACTTTAATTGGCGAACAGCCAAACCCTTGGAAGGTACTGCCCCTCCAGGATGTGATGAGCCGACATCGAGGTGCCAAACCGCGTCGTCGATGTGAACTCTTGGACGCGATCAGCCTGTTATCCCCAGGGTAGCTTTTATCCGTTGAGCGACGACCATTCCACACTGAAATCGCCGGATCACTAAGCCCGACTTTCGTCCCTGCTCGACTTGTAGGTCTCGCAGT
>JAHZFY010000047.1 GCA_019421105.1 bacterium | reverse complement strand
TATCCTAATTGACTTGAAGATAATTCTTAACTATAATTGTTTCATTGACGATATTGTCAATTAAAAAATATGCCAAGAAGTAAAGAAGATTTTAAAATTATTAACGATCAAAGAAAACAATCCATTATGGACGCTGGTTTAAGGTTGTTTAGTATCCATGGATATGATGCTATTTCTGTGGATGATATAACCAAGGAATGCAAATGTTCTCATGGTCTTTTTTATCATTATTTTAATTCTAAATTAGACTTATTCGAATCGTTGATTGAATACATAATTTCAAAATGGGGAAACAAATTAAATGCTCTTGATTTTGATCAAAAGCCTACCTACGCTATTAAAGATATTACATCTTTCTTTTTAGAATCATTAAACGATGATGAAGACGCATATATTCTATATATGTTTTTAACATTCCATCTTCAAAAAAAGTTGCCTGACCTCAAAAGAAAAAAGGATGAAAAAAGGACGCCAATTAAAAGGCTTTTAGATTTAATAAAAAAGGGTCAAGATGAAAAAGAATTTGAATTAGGAGAACCAAGCGAATACTTAAGAACATATTTTTCTTGTCTACAAGGTTTGACTTATAATCGCATCCATCTAGGAAGCAAAAAATTTAAACCTGTTAGCACTAATGTCATATGCAATTTATTTATTAGAAAGGAGAAAGAATAATGTTAAGACTTGTTAAATACATCAAACATCTATGGTGGGCATTGTTGATTAGCACTATTTTTATCATTTGCCAAGCTTGGTTGCAATTAATGTTGCCTGACTATATGTCTAACATTTTAAAAACCATGCAAGATTTAACAATTAGTCAATCTGAAAAAATGTCCCAGATTTGGTATTATGGCGGGATTATGATTGCGATTTGTTTGGGAGTATTGATAAGTGCAGTAGCGGTCCAAATTATAAATTCCATTGTCGGAGCCATCTATGCAAGAAACATCAGAGAGGCCGTATTTAAAAAGGTAATGTCTTTTTCAATGCATGAATTTAACCAATTTGGTACAGCATCTTTATTAACTAGAACCACTAACGATATCAATATTTTAAAAGATACATTTACGATGTTTACGAGAAACGTTGTGTTTTCTCCTGTTATTTTAATCGTAGCTATCGTTAAAGCAATTTTGCTAGATTGGCAATTATCGATGGTATTTTTAGTTGCTCTTCCAGTTCTTGCACTTGTGATAGTTGTCGTATTTGTTATCGCATCACCACTATTTACTCAAATTCAAACAAAACTAGATAATTAAGAGAAGGTTTGACCGGTGTTAGAGTAGTAAGAGCGTTCAACCAACAAGAAGAAGAATACGCTAAATTCACAATTAAAAACGAAGCGATGACAAAGACTGTTATTAAAGTTAATAGGACGATGTCATTTGTTTCTCCAATAATAAATATTATGTTTAATTTAACATACATAGCTGTGTTCTTTGTTGGATTTATTATGATTAATAATTCAAGTGTTGGTATACATAGCGATGTGTTTGTAAATACGATCAATGTCGCAAACTATTCCACGAATATTATGATGTCATTTTTAATGTTAGGTATGGTGTTTATTCAACTACCAAACGCAAATGCCTGTGCTAAACGTGTCTTTGCGGTTATAGACACTTCTACATTAATTAAAGATCCAGAAAACCCAATCGATGTAAATCAAATAAATGAAAAAGATAAATGCAGCGTTGAGTTTAAAAATGTAACTTTCACTTTTCCTGATGCTAGCGAACCAACTTTAAAAAATATCTCATTTAAAGTAAAACCTGGTGAAACCACCGCTATTATTGGTTCTACTGGATCTGGTAAATCTTCAATTATAAATTTAATTCCTAGATTTTATGACGTCAGCGAAGGGCAAGTATTAGTGGATAACGTTGATGTTAGAAATTACACCCAACATGACCTAAGAGACAAAATTGGCTTTGTTCCTCAACAGGCAAGATTGTTTAAAGGTACTATTAAAGAAAATTTATTATATGGTGATTCAAACGCAAGCGAAGAGGATTTAATTAAAGCTTTACAAGTTGCCCAAGCATATCGTTTTGTCAGCAAAAAAGAAAAAGGAATAGATTCTGAAGTAGCACAAGGTGGTAAAAACTTCTCTGGTGGACAAAAGCAAAGATTATCCATAGCAAGAGCGTTAGTTAAAAAACCTGAAATTTATATATTCGATGATTCTTTTTCAGCTTTAGACTTTAAAACCGATATTAAATTAAGGACAGCTTTAAAAGAATATGTCGGCAATTCTTCAGTTATCGTAGTCGCTCAAAGAGTATCTTCTATTCTTGATGCAGATAACATTATCGTTTTAAACGATGGTGAAATTGCAGGACAAGGAAAACATGATGAGCTGTTATTAAATTGTCCTGTTTATCAACAAATTGTTATGTCGCAATTAGATAAAGAGGAAATTGAAAAGACAATAAATATGAAAAAACAACTTCAAAATCGTCCAAATGACGAAGAAGAAGGGGGTGAATAATATGCCACCAAGAGGACCAGGTGTTCGCACCACTGCTAAAATCAAAAATTTTAAAGGAACATCTAAAAGATTAATAAAAGAATTTAAATCATCATCCGCTATTTTAATAATTGTTGCTTTGTTATTGATTGGATCAGCTATTTTAACAGCGTTGTCTCCAATGTATTTGCAAAAAGTCATCAATGGCATAACTATAGACATGTTAAACCCTCATGCTGATGGAACTTATGTGATTATTATTGATGGTATTTATAAAATAGTATGGCCAGAAGTTTTTAAAGGCTTTGGTGTCATTGTAGGGTTTTATTTTACCGGTGCCTTTATTACTTGGATTGCTGAATTTACTGTTGCCAAAATCTCTGCTAATTATGGTTTTAGATTAAGACAAAAAATCAAATCTAAACTAGATTTATTACCGTTTTCATACTATGACAGCCATGCGGTTGGAGAAATATTATCAAGAGGTACTAACGATGTCGACACCATTTCAAGATCGATGTCTATGATTATTAATCAATCGATTAATGGTATAGCCTTATTAATCGCAGTGGTAATTATCATGTTTGTCATGTCATGGAAATTATCATTAGTTGTTATTGCAACATTGCCTTTATCTATATTAATAACGGTTTTCATTGCTAAAAAGTCTCAAAAACAATATGTTACTTATCAAAATGCCTTAGGTGATGTTGAAGGTCATGCCGAAGAACAATACGCTGGATTTAGCGTTGTTAAATTGTTCAATAAAGAACAAGACGCTCTTGATCAATTCAATGTTTTATCTGATACGATGAAAAGAGCTGATTGGAAATCTAGATGGTTATCATTTTTGATTTTCCCTTCGATAAGATTTGTTAATAATCTTGGTTACGTTGCTGTAAGCGTGGTCGGAGCGTTGACTATGTCTGCTGAAGAAATAGGTACAATTGCCGCTTTCTTTATTTATCTACAAATGTTCCAACAACCGTTCCAACAACTTGGTGAATTAGCCTCAACAATTCAAGGTGTAATCGCGGCCGCAGAAAGAATCTATGAATTATTAGATGAAAAAGAAGAACCAAAAGAAGACGTAGATTGCATCGACAGCGAAGACCCAATCATTGGAAATATAAACATTAATAATGTTGATTTTAGTTATGATAAAAATAAAGAACTTATTAAATCAATGAACCTAAAAGTCAATCAAGGCGATAGTGTCGCTATCGTTGGTCCAACTGGCGCCGGGAAAACCACTATCGTTAATTTGTTGATGAGATTTTATGATGTTGATAACGGAGAAATCATATTGGATGGAAACGATATAAGACATTATTCAAGAAAAGCGCTAAGAGGGGCGGTCGGCATGGTCTTACAAGATACTTGGTTATTCGCAGGATCTATAAAAGATAACATCAAATATGGAAGAAGCGATGCTACAGATGAAGAAATCGTCGAAGCAGCAAAAGCAGCTCATGCCCATCACTTCATTAAAACCTTACCAAATGGATATGACTTTATGTTAAATGAAGATGGTACAAACATATCTCAAGGTCAAAGACAACTTATTACCATCGCTAGAGCGATTGTCTCTTTACCAAAAATATTGATTTTAGATGAAGCAACATCGAGTGTCGATACAAGAACAGAGATGCAAATTCAAGATGCTTTAGATAAATTGATGATTGGAAAAACATCGTTTATCATCGCCCATAGATTATCCACTATTAAAAACGCTAAAATGATCATCGTTATGAACAAAGGATCGATTATCGAAAGTGGAAACCATGAAGAATTGCTTAAAAAAGGTGGGTTCTACTCAGAATTATACAACGCTCAATTCTCTGGTAACAATCCAATGGCTAAGCAAGATAATGTTGAGTCATAATACAAAGGAAGTAGTTTACTACTTCTTTTTTTATTTTTATAATTTTTGAAATATTCACAATTTTAAAAATTAACAAAAAATAGAATTTTTTTCGTTTTTAATACCAAAATCATTATCATTTATGATAATATTAAAGCGTGAGTTCCGACTTATTCAATTTTTTATATGGTCGGACAAGAACTTGAGGAGGTTCTGTATGTCAAAAAAATATGTTTATTCTTTTAAAGAAGCTCACGGTTTAGGAAAAGAGCTTTTAGGAGGAAAAGGTGCTGGCTTAGCAGAAATGACTTACGTTGGTATTCCAATTCCACAAGGTTTTACAATTTCTACTGAAGCATGTACTTTGTATTATGAAAGCAACAAAACTTTACCTGACTATTTAAAAGAAGAAATCTTTGAAGCTGTCAGAGGTATTGAAGCTGAAACCGGAAAAGTTTTCGGTGGTGATCACAACCCATTATTAGTCTCTGTCCGTTCTGGCGCTAGAGTTTCTATGCCAGGTATGATGGACACAATCTTAAATTTAGGTCTTAATGACCAAACCGCTGCAGTTTTAGCAAAAGAAACAAATAATGAAAGATTTGCTTTAGACTGCTACCGCCGTTTCATTTTAATGTTCACTAACATCGCAAAAGGTCATCCAAGAACAGAAATGGACAAAATGTTAGATGAATTAAAAGAAGAACGTGGTTACAAATTAGACACAGAAGTCACAGCAGAAGAATTAAAAGTGTTGGTCGCAAAATATAAAGACTATTACAAGAAAACATTTGGTGAAGATTTCCCAACTGATCCATATGTTCAATTAATTGAAGCTGTCACAGCGGTCTTCCGTTCCTGGGACAACCCAAGAGCTAACACATATCGTAAAATGAACAATATCCCATATGAATGGGGTACTGCTGTTAACGTCCAATCAATGGCATTTGGTAACAAAGGCGAAACATCTGGTACAGGTGTTGCATTCTCTCGTTCCCCATCTACTGGTGAAAAGAAAGTCTTTGCTGAATATTTACCAAACGCTCAAGGTGAAGATGTCGTTGCTGGTATTCGTACACCACTTCACATCGAAGAATTAGAAGCAAGAATGCCAGAAGTTTACAAACAATTCTTAGCAGTTATCGAAAGAATGGAAAAACATTATAAAGATATGCAAGATATGGAATTTACTGTCGAAGAAGGAAAATTATACTTCTTACAAACACGTAATGGTAAACGTACCGCTGCTGCTGCTTTAAAAATTGCTTGCGATTTAGTTGATGAAGGTTTAATTACTCCAGAAGAAGCTGTCTGCCGTGTTGAACCAGGTGCATTAGATTCATTATTACACCAAAGCTTTGATCCAAAAGCATTAAAGAACGCTGAACCTATTGGTGTTGGTTTACCAGCATCTCCAGGTGCAGGAACAGGTAAAATTGCATTCAGTGCTGAAGATGCAAAAGCACGTAAAGAAGCAGGAGAAAAAGTTGTTTTAGTCCGTGCTGAAACTTCTCCAGAAGATATCGACGGTATGGTTTCCTCTGAAGGTATCTTAACAATGAGAGGTGGTATGACATCTCATGCTGCTGTAGTAGCTCGTGGTATGGGTAAATGCTGTGTCGCAGGTTGCTCAAGCGCAGTTATTGATGAAGAAGCAAAAACATTAACTTTAGGCGGAAAAGTCTATGGTGAAAACGATGTTATTTCCTTAGATGGTTCTACAGGTAATGTCTATGCTGGCGAAATCAAAAAAGTCGATCCAGAATTAGGTGGTTATTTCAAACGCATCATGGATTGGGCAGATGAATATCGTACATTACATGTCCGTGCTAACGCTGACACCCCACGTGATGCTAACACCGCTGCTAAATTTGGTGCAGAAGGTATCGGTTTATGCCGTACTGAACACATGTTCTTCAACCCAGAACGTATCTTCCATGTCAGAAAAATGATTCTTTCTGAAACTGTTGAAGATAGAGAAGCTGCTTTAGCTAACTTACTTCCATATCAAAGAGATGACTTCTATCAATTATATATGTCAATGGAAGGCAAAAACGTTAACGTCCGTTTATTAGACCCACCTCTACACGAATTCTTACCACAAGAAGAAGACAAGATTGCTGAATTAGCAAAAGCAATGAATATGACTGTTGCTCATGTTAAAGAAAGAATTTCTTACTTACATGAATTCAACCCAATGATGGGTCATAGAGGTTGCCGTTTAGACGTTTCTTACCCAGAAATCGGCCGTATGCAAGCTCGTGCAATTATCGAAGCTGCAATTAAAGCAGAAAAAGATTTAGGTAAGAAAATTACTGCTGAAATCATGATTCCATTAACCTTAGATGTTAAAGAATTCAAATACGTTAAATCCGTATTAGTTGAAGAAGCAGAAAAAGTCTTAAAAGAAAACAATTCCAACTTAACATACCACATTGGTACAATGATTGAAATCCCAAGAGCAGCCTTATTATCTGGCGAAATTGCTCCAGAAGCTTGCTTCTATTCATTTGGTACAAATGACTTAACACAAATGACTTATGGATTCTCTCGTGATGATGCTGGCAAATTCTTACCAGATTATTATTCCAAGAAAATCTTTGAACAAGATCCATTTGCTCACGTTGATACCAAAGGTGTTGGCCGCTTAATTAAAATTGCTGTTGAAGATGGTCGTAAAGCAAACAAAGATTTACATATCGGTGTTTGTGGCGAACATGGTGGAGATCCATTATCAATTCAATTCTTCCATAATGCTGGATTAGATTATGTCTCTTGTTCACCATACCGTGTACCAATTGCAAGATTAGCCGCTGCACAAGCTGCTATCATGGCAAAAAAGAATAAATAAGTTCTTTAGGTAAAATTAAAACCAGGATTTGTTTCCTGGTTTTTTTATACACAAAAAAAGCAAGTTTTTTGTACTTGCTTTTAATTTGTTATTTAATAGGTTTTAAAACTTTTAATCCGCCCATGAATGGTTGTAAACATTCTGGTATTAAAACAGAACCATCTTCTTGTTGAAGTTGTTCTAATAAAGCTGGGAACACTCTAGATGTTGCTAAACCAGAACCATTTAGCGTATGAGCAAACTTAATCTTATTAGTGTCTTTATCTCTATAACGGATATTGCCTCTTCTTGCTTGATAATCTCTTGCATTAGAAACCGATGATACTTCTTTATAAATTCCAATGGATGGAATCCAAACTTCGATGTCATAAGTTCTTGCCATCGAATGAGAAATGTCACCCGCTGCTAATTTAGATAATTGATAATGCAATCCAAGTTTTTGAAGTAATCTTTCCGCTTTATTAACCATTTCTTCAAAAGCGGCATCGCTACCTTCTTGAGTTGTATATTGAACCATTTCAACTTTATTGAATTGATAACCACGAATCGTACCTCTTTCTTCGGTTCGATAGCTTCCGGCTTCTTTTCGATAGCAAGGAGTATAAGCAAAATATTTTTTAGGTAATTCTTCTTGTTTTAAAATCTCATCGCGATGATAATTCACTAATGCGGTTTCAGCAGTTGGAAGCATAAATCTTTTTGGTTCCACTCCTTCAAGCCAGAATACATCTTCTTTAAATTTTGGGAATTGTCCTGCAACAAATCCAGATTGTTCATTTAAAGTATGTGGAGGAAGTAAGAATGTGTAGCAATCATTTAAATGTTCGCTTATAAAGAAGTTTATTAAAGCCCATTCTAGTCTTGCACCTAAGTTTGTATAAACCCAAGATCCTCTTCCAGCAATTTTTGCGCCTCTTTCAAAATCAATCAAACCTAATGATTCACATAATTCCATATGATCCTTGGCTTTGAAAGCGAATTCAGGTTTCGTTAAATAACTTCTAATTGGTTTATTGTTTTCTTTACCACCACCTAATAAATCATCATCAGGTAAGTTTGGTAAAGCAGAGACAAAATCAAAAATGTTTTGTTCAATTTCGGCAAGTTTAACTTCTAATTCTTTATTTTGAGCCGCTAATTGCTTAACTTTTTCAAAAATTTCATTGATATTGCCTCCATCTTTTTTTACTTGAGGAACGCTTTTAGATAAGCGGTTTTGTTCAGCTTTGTTGTTTTCGGTAACCATCAACAATTCTTTTCTTTGTTTGTCCCAAATCAAAAATTGTTCAAAATCAACATCATATAATTTTCTTTTTAAAGCTTCTTGAACTTTTTCTGGATTACTTCTTATTAGATTTACATCAATCATCTTTAATCCCTCCTTTGTGTTTTAATTCTTCACTATATATTTGTTTTAATTGTTGACCCATGTTTTCTAAAGAATATTTTTTTACTTCTTCATAAGCATTATGGATAGTGGATTTAATTTTGCCTTCTAAACAGTCTTTAGTTAATGCGACAATAGTTTCACTAAAAGATGCGATATGAGCGGTGACACCATCTTTTAAAAAACCTTCGATAATATCTTGCTTTCTTATAATTAATTCACACTGGGCTGCCATAGCTTCTAAAATGGATATAATTCCGGCGTTTTTATAACAAGGTAGC
>JAHZFY010000046.1 GCA_019421105.1 bacterium | reverse complement strand
AAAAATCCTCCATTTCATCTTACCCTATTTGGGCAAAATTTTGGGGGAAATTTCAAACTACATGGAGCAGGTGACGAGAATCGAACCCGCGTAGTCAGCTTGGAAGGCTGAAGTTCTACCATTGAACTACACCTGCATTTATCACGCGACAATTATTATAAGAAAACTAAATAAAAGTATCAAGAAAAAATTATCGCGTAGATAAAATTAGTTATTTATAAAATTAATTAAATGTGCTTTTGGCATAAAACCAGATTGTCTTTTGATTTCTTTACCGTCTTTTAATAAAACTAAAGTTGGAATTACTTGTATACCAAAACTTGCCGCGATTTCTCCTAGTTGATCGACGTCAACTTTAATTATCTTTGCATTTGTTTCATTTGAATTGCCTAATTCTTCTAAAACAGGACCTAACATACGGCAAGGACCACACCAAGTGGCAAAAAAATCAACTAAAACTAATCCCTGCTCAATTTCTTTTTTAAATTCTTGTGTATTTGAAATGTGTTTAACCATAATCGTTCCTCCTTCAATTACATTTTCATAGTAAACGCATTATAAAAAAATGTAAAATAAAACGCTTTTAAATAATCATCATTACAATATTTATAATGGCAAAAATTATCATTAAGTGAAGTGGATAATATACGTATGAAAATATTTTAAACCATCTGGAAGAATATCCTTTTTTATAATTATAAAATAATATTATTAATCCAGATACCATCGCAAACAATTGTATATCAGGTTCCCAATATACCCAGCTAGGTTTAATGAAATAAAATGAATAATATAGCATAGAGACAATAACTAATCCTAAAACAGAAACTAAATTGACGGTAAATTTATAGTTATCAATTTCGTTATATAAAGATTGATTCAAGCCAATTGATTCATATAGTAGCGGTGTAACTTTATATGCTAGATAAAAGAAAAGAATCATTCCTAAGCCTAACACATCATATTGAGGTCTTAACATATAAGGGAACCACCATATCATATAATTGTTTTCAAATTCTAATGCGGTGCAAATAAAAGCAACAGTACTTATTGTAATAGGAATCAAAGATAACAATTTCATATATTTATTTTTGTGCTCCAAACAATAAATCATAAAAACACCAAGAATTAACAATATGAATATATTTGGATATCGAAATCTATAGTCCAAGTTTTTTTGACTTGAATAGTATGCAATTTCGCCAATTGTTTGAAACAATGATATCGGTAAGGCGATAATCCCTAACCTTAATATGTAATTTTTAATATTTTTTGTATTCAGTGAACCTTGGACAATCAAAAAGCAAAATAGTGGCAACGATATTCGCCCGATGTATCGAAAAATAGTGGATACCAAAACTAATGTTTCATTTTCTGGCATGATCATTGGTAAAAGCAAACCGATATGGTCAATGGTCATTGTAATTATGGCGATTAATTTGATGTGAAAATTGTTTAAAAATATTTTTCTCATACGTTTTGTAACAATAGATTTGCAAGAATCATCATGATTACGCCATATGCATTATTGATAACATGAGCAATAGTGGACCCAGCAAAAGATGATTTTTCATATACATAGCAAAGAATAATTCCAGCAATAACATATGATGGAATATTGATCAGTTCATTTATCAATTCATCCACGGTAGTGAATTGAAAATTAAAATGTATAAAAGCAAAAATGACAATTGTTAAAATGTAAGCTAAGTATCGATTTATTCGACTTAAAAAAGAAAATAGGCCAACACGATAAGCAAATTCTTCTACGATAGGGCCAATAAAACCAATCAATAGTAAACAAGGCAAAGGATAATATTTAACCATCGCGTTCACAACAAGTTGATTAGCATTACCACTTGTTTCATAAAAAGTAGAAACTATAAGACTATATATAAAAGAGGTTGCAATAAGTGCAATACCACCCAAAACGCCGTAAATCCACGATTTTTTTTGTGTAAATTCAAAAAATAACAAGTTTAAGAAAGGCCACATAATGGCGGTTAATATGACGATAATGGTGCTATAAGAAATTGCGTTTGTTAGCATTATAGAGAACACTTTTAAACTCGTTTCGCTTGGGCACACGTTTTTTGCATACAATGTAACAACTATAGACACTATAGCTGCGAAAAAGTTAAAAAATAAAAATCCAAAAACAAATAATAAAATTTGTCTTAAAACATCCACATAAAAAATTTTATTTGAAGTTCTAGATATTTTTTTATCGACATTTTGTGCTTCACAATTTGGGCATCGATAAAATAAATCATCATAAACTTTTCCACAATTACTACAGGTTTTTAGATTTATTATTTTTTTAGCCATATTTATATTTTATTTAAACTTATAACTTTTTCAACTGCCTAGTTATTATTTAACTAGATTGAAAACACTTTTTTATATATAATGTTTTTATATGGCAAATGCGGAATTAATAAATCAAATATTGAATTATTCATTATTAGGACTTTTTATTTTTTTAATAGTTGCTTTTATCTTGTCGATTATTATCGGAATTTTTAAAGGTGTGTTATCAACGACTTTTAAACTTGTAATGTTTGCAATATTTATTGTTGTTGCGTTTGTATGTTTGACACCTACATATAATTTTGTGTCGAATTTAGATTTATCTTCACAAAATTTATTTTTAAATATTTCAAACTCAAACACTGGTCAAATTATTTCTATCCAAATCACATCTATAAAAGATACTTTAATAAAGACAATAGAGGGATATATTTACTTATTTGAAGTAAATAATGCACCTTCAAGTGAGATACACGCATTAGCAATTGCATTATTTGAAATGATTATTAAATATTTAATTGTTATTTTAGATGTTGTTTTAATCGCTATTTTTGGAAGTTTATTTATATGGTTATTGTGGCATGTGTGCTTCAAGCATTTTATTCCAAAATTAGTTAGAAAAACTGTGAGAATTAAATGGTTATCTGCGATTGAAAATGGTGTAATTTGTGTTGTGGTCAGCGCATTATTTTTAATGCCTTTTACTTCATTAGTTAATACTATTAATCAATCTTATCAAAGATATGGAAAAGAAAGCGATGATCCAATAGTAAACGATATAACTGGTTTCATAGATACTTATAACGATTCAATGTTTGCTAAGACGTTTTTTAATTGGACCATCGATGAAAATGGTGTTACTTTTGATACCAAATTATTAGATAGCATCATCTCTACAACCGTTGGAGATATGGAAACATCTTTTATAGACACTATTGGTAATATTACTGATTTAGGTTCTTCAATTATCAATGTTTTCACTCCTGCTAGCGATACTTTTATAAATTATGGAGCTTTGCTAAGTGAAGAAACTTTAAAGAGCTTATTTGCTAATTTGAATGAAACTCAAATTTTTATTTATATCTTACCTATTGCATCTACTATCGCTTTAAATTCTAACTTATTAGAAAAATACGTCGATCCAAATTTGATAGATGTTTCTGATGTAGACTGGACTTTAGAATTAACAAACATCGAGACTATGGCTTTAGATGTGGTGAACAGCGGTATTTTGAATTCTTTTATTGATGAAAATGGAAACTTTATTGAAAACCCTGACACAAGTAAAGTAATAAAAAATATTTTGTCTCCAAGTTCTTATGCTTATATGATGAGAACCTTTGAAAACATAGATTCATCTAAACTATTGTCTAGGGCTATTCCTGCTATCATATGGTCATTAGGAGAAACTGTTGCGGAATTAAATAGCGTCTTACCATCTACATGGGGAGACATGAATTCTTATTCTTGGGGAAAAGAATTAACGATTTTATATGATAGTTTGTATAGATTAAATCAAGTCGATAGCCAAATTATTGATGTTTTATTTACAAACGATAGTTCTAATCCACCTGATAGCGTTTTATATCAAAATAAAAACAACGAATCATTAGATAAAATTGAAATTATCGCTAAAAATCTTAGCGCCATTGAATCTATTTTTATCGGTGATTTTGATGGTTCTGGAAATTTATTAAATTGCGATGATGCTGGTCGCACAATCGTTTATAAAAACGGAAATAAAATTCCAAATCGTCATTATTCATTATTTGATTCTAATCTTGTTGAAAATTTATTCCCAACAATCGTAGATACATTCATTAATTTAATACCACAGACAGGTGATTTTGTTGTCGATAAAGAAGCAATTTTAGAAGTGATTAATGAATTTGAAAAAGATAAACCTATTAAAAATTATAAAGAGGAATTTTCAAGAATTTTTAATGTGGTTGACGGCATATATCAAAATCCTGCAATTTTAGATTTTGTCACTAATCAAAATAAGAAAAGTAGTGAAGCAAGTTCGATTTTAGAAAACAAAGAATTAATCAATGGTTTAAAAGAAGTTTTACCGATGATTGATGATTCTAAAATTGTCAATGCAGCTTTAAGGCCGGCTTTAGAAAATATGCTCACTAAAGGAGAAATTTCTGATTCTTTAGTTAATGTTGGTTTAGATCCAACAACTTTTGATTTGCAAGTAAACAATTTAGGAACTGAAATCGCTCATCTTTTAGATGCTTTAACATCTTTTGATTTAATAAAAGATTTAAGCGATCCAAGTTTACCTACAGGGGATATTATTAAAAAGGTCTCTAGCAATTATGAATCTATCGCTACCATATTAGACGTTGTATTCGAATCAAATATCATCAACCCAAAAGATGAATTTTATGATGATGATTTAAATAATAATTTCTTTAATATTTTAAACTTTATTTTTGAAGGAAAAGATGGCGATAAATTTTTAGTTGATGGACTAATTTTTAATGAAGCTAAAGTTGGATTGTATCCATCTAGCAATGGAGCTGGGGCGCACAATTGGCAAAATAGCAAGGCTCCAAATGGCGATTATTTTAAAGATGCATACGGACGACCAATTTTTGATGGTGAAAATGGATACATTGCTGAAGTTATCGCTACATTTGGCACGACTAACGCAGCCGGGGAAACTATTTATGACCTTGTTTCTAAAGGCAATATCGCTGATTCAATTGGAAAACTAGAAAAAGATTTTAAAATTTCTAATATGTTTATGGCAGTTGATAAATCAAGTGTTTTATCCGCTACATTTGGTACTTTTTTAGATGCTAGTTTAGATGATCCTAACTTAGGATTAATTGATATTGATGCTCAAAGATCTTTTACGTTGGTTAATGATTGGACTAAAGAAGGTATTAATTTTGGTAGAATTTGTAATTCTATTGATGAATTAGGAGTAAGTTTAAATAATCTTGATTTAATGAAAGTAAAAAATGTTCCAGCATTAAATAAAATGCTCCATTCATTAGCTTCTTCTAATATGTTTGGCGGAGATGCACAATATAATTTCAATGCTTTCTTATATTCTAAAATTAATGAATCATTTGCTAGTTCAACATACGATTTGACTTCTGATCCTTTCCAAAAAGATCATGAAATTAAAACATATAACAAATTTAAAAATGATTTTGATGTTTATGAAGTCGATGGAAAAATAATGTCTAACGCTAATAAACAAGACTGGTGCAATGATGATTGGATGACTAAATACGCTGATATTGATTATTCTAAGTTCAATCCAGATTTAGATATTAGTAATGATCCACATTACGCTGATTTTTATGATACAGACTATATTTCTAATGTATGTCGTGTTCTTTTTGATATGAATGATTCGTTAAACGAGGCCAACAAAGGAGAAAAACAATATTCGAATATTGTTGATGCTATATCTGATCAAGCTGTACCTTTAGATAATTTACATAAACTTCTTTTATCGATTAATGAGGTTGAACCTTTACGAATGGTTTTATATCATTGTGTTGATTTAGTTAAAACTTTTGATGCTAGTAAATTTGGTTTCCATGTCGAATACATCAATACCGAATATTTATGCGATGATGGCGAATTTTTTGGACATGTTACCACTAAAGATGAAAGAAAAGATGAAATCGATAAACTGATTGTTATCTTTAAAACATTCTATGGCAACGAAGTGCTTAAAGACGGTAATTTTAGTTTAAGTGCTGTCACAGCTGATCCAATTAATGTTGTATTATTGCGCGATTCTTTAATTGCAATGAACGAATCAAAAATGTTCCATAGAGGCTCTTTTGCTTATGAAAGTTTTGATTATGCAACTGGAAGCGGTGTTTTATATGATATGAGCGCTTTCCAAAATGTCTTAAATCAATTTGTTATCGAACAATCTATTTCTCAATTGTATTATGTCGATGAATCTCCAAAAGACCAATATTACGTTAATAATGGTTTTTATAATGCTAATTCACATAGCAAGGTAAAATATTATCTACCTATTTTATTTAATAATGATGAAACTATCGCTGATTTTGATGAACAGATCAGTGAAGTTAGACGCATTATGGAAGTCGTTTCAACTTTGACTGGTTCATATAAAAACATTAATGATGTGACATTACATTATGATGAAATTAATGACAAATATATTGCTTATTATGGTGATCGTTTAGCTGATGAAAGCGATTTATATTTTAAATTACCATCCACAGATGAAAGCGATACCACTATCGATCTATCAAAAATTGATTTTGAAAAAATTGAACCGATGGCGTTTAAAGATATTTTGGTAAATTTCAATGAATCTGATTTACTTTATGACTGCGCTCCAAATGCTTTGAAGATTATTTTTTCAAATTTAAATACAGGCGCACTTAGCGACGTAATGTCTATGGCTACGCCTTATTATTTATATGAAATTAATTCACCAATGCCGCCTTCTATGAGTCATGATGAAGCTCAACAACATTTTTCAATTCGTTATGCTAGAGAAGCAGAATCTAGAAAAGATAAATATGAAATTGATAACCTAATCGATATGATTAGTGAATATAAACAATTAACTCTTGATTTACAAGAAGCAGGAATTGCCGATTTTAATGAAATTTTCTCGATTACAGATAAAAATCTTTTAAATAAAATCAATGAAACAATTAAAGCGTTATTATTAGCACAAGAAAGCACTTATACACTTCATAAAGGTCAGGCTGTAATGAATGGCAATTATTTGCTAGATACACGTAAATTGAGTTCATTTGAATATTTTGTTAGCACTTTATATACAAGAACTGGTATTGCCGATTTAGCCTTGATGCCTGGTTCTAACAATGCTCAAGACCAACTAAAAAGCCGTATTAAATTATTAACAAAAGTAGATGAGAAAAACGCAATTGGTGAAACTTTTGCTTATGAAGGATTTTCTAAAAATTGGAATGATGAAATCAATTCCTTCTTTGATTTTATCTTTGAAATGACTGACTTTATCGGTAGTGGTGAATTAAACGATTTCACATTTGACCTAAATGATAAAAATGCCACTCCAGAAAAAATGAGCAACATCATGTATAAGATGAATCGTTTAGATATTGCTTATGGTAGTTTGTCTAATCTATTAAAGAAAACTTATAAAGATATTGGCTTTGATTCTTTTTCTTCTTATGGAAGTGGAGCTAATTCCGATAAAGCTAATTATTATTTAACTCAACAAGAATTTGAAGGTGATATGGTTAGCAATGGTGAAATATTTAATATTAAAACATTGTTAAATAATTTATCAAAGCAAGATAGCAATGGTGAATTTGCTGGATATATTACTTTATCTAACACAAGTGGAAATATGATTAAAGAATTTATCGAAACCAATAATAAATCAACTTATGTTTTAACTGGATTCATCGAAAATAGTTTGATGTATCAAGGTGAATTTGAACTTGCCAGCCGTGGCAATGTAAATGTTGATGCGTTATTTTATTATAATATCGCAAAAGAAAGCGAAGTTGATCGCTTTATAGTCGGCTTTGACACTGATTCAAAAATTAGAACAATTCAACGCCTTATCAACTCTAGTGACATTCCATTTGCTGCATACAATGAAAGTCTTAGCTTAGATCAATTAGTCGTCGACGCTAATATTTTTGATACAAGTTTTGATTTAAGCAATGTTGATTCATTTAAAAATAACAAGGACTCAATCATTCGTTTAATTAAATGCTTAACATATGACTTTAAAACTAATACCGAACATGAAAGAGCTTATTTTGCTAGTGAAATTGTATCTGGCGTTTTAAATCCTTTATTAACTGAAGAGATTAAAAATTTACAGATGAATGATACTACATTTAATCCTGATTTATTCACCTATGCACGCGCTGATAGCAATGGAAAATTGATTTCGCAATTATCAGTTGTGGATAGAGTCTATTTAACAAAAATCAATAAAAATTCTTATGATTTATTAAGCGTAAATGAAGCTGATGGTATCGATGGTATTTTAGATTTTTATATTCCAGGTGGTAACATTAATGACTACATGTTGAAATTTAAAGATGCTCAACAAACATTTGAAAAGATGGTGTTTGTTGAAGATGGTGTTGAGAAAAACTCTACTTTAGCTAGCTTGATTTATTGTTCTAGAATAAATCCTATTATCAAGGACTTTAATGAATCACAAATTTTCATCACTATTCCTTTAGCAAACATTAACGAATTATTAATTTATGGAAGAGATAGCGCTAATCCAAGTGCAGGATATTCATTTAATGATTATTATAATGATGTAATTAACGCAATTATTTAATATGGCAATTTTAATCGATTCTATTCATCAATCTTTATTAATTGAAAATAAGTCAAAATTTATTTCTATAATTTTTCCATTAAATCACAAGGATGAATTCAAGGATATCCTATCTAATTTAAAAAAAGAATATAAAGACGCAAGCCATTTTTGTTATGCTTTAAAATTTAAAGGATACGCAAAATGCGATGATGATGGAGAACCAAAAGGAACTGCTGGTCATCCGATTTTAAAAGTTTTAGAAACGAAAGATTTAGATTGTTGTATACTAGTAGTGATAAGATATTTTGGAGGAAAAAAATTAGGAGCAGGGAAGTTATTAAGGACTTATGTTAAATCTGCTGCTGATGTAGTCAATATTGCTATTAATAAAAAAGCATAA
>JAHZFY010000045.1 GCA_019421105.1 bacterium | reverse complement strand
GAGACGCTAATTGAGGCAATTATGTACACTTGGTAGCTATTTTTAGGAGAAAAGGTTAAATCTTTTATATAATTTGAAAACATGACGAATGAAATAGAACTTTTATCATCGCTGATTGTAAAATAAGCTGCATTATTAGAGGCAATCTTAAAATTAGATATTTCTCCTTTCACATATAAATATTTTAGGTTTTCGTTATTTTCTAAAACATTTTTTATGTAATTGTTAACATCTGAAACGCTTATAGATATATCAACGACGTTACTAATCATTATTGAATCACATTCTCCAATATTGCATTAACAAATTTATAATCATCTTTATTCAAATAATCTTTTGCTTGATTCACAGCAATATTGATGACAATCTTTTTATCGACGTCTTTTACATAATAATAATGTGAGTATGCAAGCATTAAAATAGCTTGTTCTACTTTTGCTAGACGATCAAATTTCCATTTTCTTAAATGTGGTATGAAGGCATCAACGATTTCTTTTTGGTGCAAAATCGCGGAGACAACGACTTGTTTGATATAAATATCAACATCATTAAAATCTTGGTCTAAACCAGATGCAATTAAATCTTTAATATCATAATCAATGTGCAAATCTTGCAAACAAAGAATTTGATAAATCAAACTCATTGCAATGTTATGTTGTTTATTTCTAGATATTGATTTCATCTTCTTTTTCATCTCCTTTAATCGTTGGTATTTTACCTTTATATCTTTTTTCAATTTCAAGCAATTTATAATATTGATATAAAGCAATAAATAAAAACACTAATACTATGACATGTAAACCTGCGATTATCCAAAGCAATTCGCTTGCTTCACCAATTATATAGCACCCGCTAATCATCAGCGTATCAAATAGATAAAATCCAATCGCAGTATATAAAGCCCATCTTTTACCTAATGATGCTTGCATGGATACATAAACACATCCGGCAGCAAATAATATTGCAATAACAACACAAATGCTGATAAATCCAACAAAAGAAAGGCTAGGATTTTCAAATAAATTAAATGCCGGGATTTCAATAAGTCTAAATATGAAAGAATTAGATGCTAGACATAAAGAATATTGGAACCCACTTTTAACAATGCTAGTGCCTAATAAAGACTCTACACTAAAAGCATAGTAATTATCTGGATGAATCATAGAATGTTGAATAATTCCAATCATCAAACCGATGACATTTAATATACCAGCCCAAATTAAAACTCTTGAGGCTTTGTTATAGGCCCAAAAAGCTTTGTTATGAGCTTCTGCATAAGTTAGTTCTTTTTTATTTTTTCTTTGCTTCATTTTTTGCTACTTTTCGTTCGACTTTTATTTCAATTTCGTGAGGAACTTGTTCAGTTGCAGTATATAAGGCGTTATGAATTTCTTCTTCAAGTAATTTCACGATTTTAGGTTCGTCAACTTTTTCATCGATTTCAATAGCAACCCATACGTGGACTACACCATTTTTAATATCAACTTGAACAGGTCTAAATAATCTGAAAAATTTAGTCTCAGAATATTTTGAACTTTTAGAAATACCTGGCATTTCAGATATAACATCAGAAACTAAACTTTCTAAAGCCATATAAGAAATACCAATTTTGCCTGTGTTAGTTAAATTATCAATAAAGACATAATCAGCCATAAACAGCCTCCTTAAAATAATTTATTTTAAATATTGTTTGATTTTATTGACGATGCTATCGACATCAAATCCATAATAAGAAATGACATCTTTTGCAGGGCCACTAGCGCCAAATGTATCGATACCGATATTGTGTTTGGCATATTTTGCCCAACCAAATGTTGAAAGCATTTCGATGGATACACGTTTTTCATATTCAACGTTAAATATAGAATCTTTATATTCTTCGCTTTGAGCATCGAATAATTCCCAACATGGCATTGAAATAACTCTTACATCGATACCTTCAGCTAATAGTTTTTCTTGAACTTGAACTGCTAAAGCAACTTCACTACCGCTAGCAACGATATTTAAAACTGCTTTTTCTTTTTCTTTAGAGATGACATAGGCGCCTTTTGCTAATCCATCAGCACTTGAATGTTTCATTAATGGTAATGCTTGTCTAGTTAAAATCAATGCTGTTGGTGTTTTAGTTGAAGCAAGTGCTTGATACCAAGCAGCATATGTTTCTCTTTCATCACAAGGACGGATAACATTGACATTTGGAATAGATCTTAACATTGCTAGTTGTTCGACTGGTTGATGAGTAGGACCGTCTTCACCAACTGCAATACTATCATGTGAAAATAAGAAGATGCCAGGTAGTTTTGATAAAGCGGCCATTCTGATTGCAGCTTTCATGTAATCAGCAAAAACTAAGAAGCAGCCTACATAAGGTCTTAATCCACCGTGCAATAACATACCATTTTGAGCACAAGCCATAGCGAATTCTCTAATACCCCAGTTGACATTATGACCGCCTCTATTACCAGCTTCAAAATTAGTTCCACCATTTAATTTAGTAATGACAGAACCGGCAACGTCAGCAGAACCACCAATCATATTTGGAATGGATAAAACATAAGCATTTAAAGCTTTACCAGAAGAATTTCTAGTAGAATCAGCACTTCCATCAACAAAGTCAGGGAAAACTTTTGGTAAGTATTCAAAGACATCATTATCTTTCAACATTTCAAATCTAGCAGCGTCTTTTGCGTGTTTAGAAGCATATTTTTTGAAAGTTTCATTATATTTTTCATATGCTTCATGGCCGCGTCTTGCAAATGTTTCTACGAAGTGTTTATAAACTTCTTCAGGAATAAAGAAATCTTCATGGTCAAAGCCATAAACTTCTTTTTTAGCTTTGTTTCCATCTTCTACTCCTAATGGAGAACCATGAACTTTGGATGTACCTTGATTAGCACTACCATAGCCAATAACAGTTTTAACGATGATAATTGTAGGTTTATCCTTAGATTTTTTAGCTTCAGTAATTGCTTTATCGATTGCAACAACATCATTTCCGTCTTCAACACTTAAATAATTCCATCCACTTGCTTCAAAACGTTTGGCAACATTTTCATTAAAAGACATTGGAAGTGGTCCATCAAGTGTAACATTGTTGAAATCATAAATTAAAATTAATTTATTTAATTTTTGATGTCCAGCTAAAGAAATTGCTTCTTGAGTAACGCCTTCTTCTAAACATCCATCGCCACATAAAACATATGTGTAGTGATCCATGATTTTTTCGCCATCTTCATATTGAGCAGCTATAGCTTGTTCCGCCATCGCAACACCAACTGCTTGAGCAACGCCTTGTCCTAATGGTCCTGAACCAGAATCTACACCAACAGTGTGTCCAAATTCTGGATGTCCAGGAGTCAATGAATTTAATTGTCTAAATCTTTTAATTTCATCTAATGATAAATCATAGCCAGAAACATGGAGCATAGCATATAACAACATGCTAGCGTGACCAGCACTTAAAATGAAACGATCACGATTCACCCAATTAGGATTTTTTGGATCAGCAACTAAATGCTTTGTCCATAAAGTGTATAAAATAGGCGCTGAACCTAATGCCATTCCAGGGTGTCCGGATTTAGCTTTGTTGATTCCATCAATGCACAATGATCTGATTGTGGCTATTGATAATTTGTCGATGCTATTTACTTTTTCCATGATTTTTCTCCTTATTAGTATTTATTTAGTAAATATTTAGTTTTCTTCAAATTTTATTCCTAATTCGTCTAATTGCTCTTTTGTTACTTTTGTTGGTGCATTAGACATAGGACATACACCTGCTAAGTTTTTAGGGAAGGCAATAACATCTCTAATGTTATCAGTGCCGCCTAAAATCATCGCTAATCTATCTAAACCAAATGCCATTCCAGCATGTGGAGGTGTACCATATTTTAATGCTTCGATAAAGTATCCGAATTTAGCTTCTATTTCTTCATCGGTCAAACCTAAAATTTCAAATATGGTTTGTTGCATATCTTGGTCATAGATTCTCATTGTTCCACCACCAGCTTCATAACCATTGATGACAATGTCATATGCATAAGTTAAAACTTTTAAAGGATCTTCTTTTAAATATTTAACATCTTCATCTTTTGGTCTAGTAAATGGATGATGGGTAGCAACAATTTTTCCATCTTCGACATTTTTTTCAAACATTGGAAAATCTACAACCCACAATAAATCATATGTGTTAGGTTTAATTAAGTTTAATTCTTTAGCATATTTGCTTCTTAAAGCCCCTAAGTAGGAGGTTACTCTATTATGAGATCCGCTAGAAACAATAATGATGTCATTATCATGAGCGTCAAATTCTTTGATTAAGGCATCGTTAATAGTCTCATCTAAAAATTTTACAAAAGAACCAGTTAAAGTATTGTTTTCAACTTTTAAAACACTAACTCCGCCTAAAGAGAACTTTTTAGCTTCTAAATTTAAACCATCAATTACTTTTCTAGATGTCGTATTAGCGACATTTTCGACTTTGATACCTCTTATATCTTCACATGATTTAAATCCTTCGAAAGAAGAATTTAACATTATATCTTTGATATCATGCAACTTCATATCAAATCTTGTATCTGGTTTATCAGAGCCATAATAATTAATTGCATCTTCATACTTCATTTGACGCAATGGTAATTCAACATCATATCCAATTGTGTTTTTAAATATCTTTTGAATCAAACCTTCCATCATTTCTAAGAACTGTGGTTGACTTAAAAATGAAGTTTCAATATCAATTTGGGTAAAATCAGGTTGACGATCTGCCCTTAAATCTTCATCTCTAAAACATCTTGCGATTTGATAATATCTTTCAAAACCACCAACCATCAATAATTGTTTAAACATTTGTGGGCTTTGTGGTAAAGCATAAAAACTACCATGATGTAGACGAGATGGAACAAGATATTCTTTTGCACCTTCAGGTGAACTAGCGCATAACATAGGAGTTTCAACTTCGATAAAATTTAAATTAGAAAGATAATCATGCACTGTTAATTTGATTTTGTGTCTAATATCAAAATAATGTTGCATCATTGGTCTTCTTAAATCTAAATAGCGATATTTAAGTCGTGTCTCTTCTAACGCGTCTGTTTTATCATCGATGATTAAAGGAGGATTTTTTGCTTTGTTGATGACTACAATTTTATCAGCAATAATTTCGATATCCCCAGTTTTTAAGTTCTTATTAGGGATATCTTTTTTACTGACAACTCCAAAAACTTGAAGCACATACTCGTTTCTTATATCAGGAACTTCGACGCCATCTTTTACTAAAACTTGAATTATGCCACTTCTATCTCTTAAATCGATGAATAAAAGTTGTCCTAGATTTCTTCTTTTAGCCGCCCAGCCAAGCAAGACCACTTTTTCACCGACATTTTTTATACTTAATTGTGTATTAAAACATGTTCTTTCCATCTTATTCTCCTTTATTAGTATCTTTATGGCAGCAATGATGTTCTTCACCATCATGATGTCCGTGTCCACAACATCCATGACCGTGTTCATGATTTTCATGTCCGCAACAATGGTCTTCGTCGTGATGATGACCACAACAATGATGTTCTTCACCATTTTCACATGAACAATGCTCATGTTCGTCTTCTGCATTATTCAATCTTGAATCTAAAAAATCAATTAAGTTATCGACATTTACTTTATATTGTTCTTGCTTGATTAAATCTTTTATTGTTAATACTCTAGTATTAATTTCTTCTTCGCCTAAAATGATTGCAAATTTAGTATTTAATCTATTTGCTTTTTTTAACATGCTAGATAATTTAGAACCGCTAACATCGATTTCAGAAGTAAATCCATATTGTCTTAATGTGGTTAAAACATAAAAACCAATTTCATTGGCGTCCTCACCCATTGGCATGACAAATACATCACAGCCTTCATCTATATTGCTTAATAATTCATCATCGTTTAAAACAGAATATACTCTTTCAACACCAAAAGATAAGCCAACACCTTCTAATTGAGGTCCGTTCATTTCTTTTACAAGACCATCGTAGTGGCCACCAGCACCAACAGCACCATAATTAATTCCTTTTTTAGATGTGTAATGATATTCAAATACTGTTTGTGAATAGTAATCTAAACCTCTAACTAAAGTGTCATCGACTTCATAATCGACACCGACTTGTTCTAATAAACTACACAAATCATCAAAACGTTTTTTAGCATCATCTGTTAAAAAATCAGACATGTTAGGGGCATTTTTTACAATTTCTTGATCTTCTTTTACTTTGCAATCAAGAATTCTTAATGGGTTTAATTCATATCTTTGCTTGCAATCGCCACACATATTTTCAATATGATTTGCAAAGTAGGATTTTAAAGCATCTTTATAATTTTGTCTTGATAAAGCATCACCTAAAGTATTGATTTTTACCTTGATATTTTCTAAACCAAGCGCGGTTAATATCGTATAACCTAATAAAATTGCCTCGACATCATGATAGACGCTAGTTGTACCAATCGTTTCGATACCAAATTGATTAAATTGGCGGTATCTTCCTAATTGAGGTCTTTCATATCTAAAAACAGGACCAACATAGTAAGCTTTAACTGGTAAATCTTTTGTCGCATATAATTTGTTATTAACAAAGCTTCTAATAATGCCTGCAGTAAACTCAGGTCTTAGAGTTAAAGATCTACCACCTTTATCTAAAAATGTGTACATCTCTTTTCTAACAATGTCAGAACTTTCACCAACACTTCTTAAAAATAATGCACTATTTTCGATAACAGGTACTCTAAATTCTTTAAAACAATACGATTCAGCAATCGCTTTCATCACGCTTTCAATTCGCTCATAAGCTTGAGCTTCTTTTAAAATGACATCGTGTGTTCCTTTTACATTTTGAATATTCATAACAAAAAACTCCTAGAATAATCTACGGAGTTTATTATATATAATAATTGTTAATAAATCAAAACTAATGAATAACTCTTGTAACATTAATGACACCTTTAATATTCATGAGGTGTGAAATTACAGAATTTAATTTATCAACGTTATTTACATTAATAGATACAGAAAAAGTTGAAGTTTTACTAATCGGGTTAAATTTAGCATGCAACGATGTGACATTTACCTTTTGTGCAGAAAAACATCCCATAATATCTGTTAATAAAGAATCTCGATCAATCGCTTCAACTAAAATGTCGACTTGATAAGTATTATTTCCTAAGTCATCATACCAATAAACTGCGACTAGTCTTACTTTTTCTTTAGCAATATTTGGACAATTAGCTCTATGGACAGTGATTCCTTTTCCTCTTGTGATATAGCCAACAATCGGATCTCCAGGTATTGGAGTGCAACACGATGCTAAATTAATAGCTATCTTTTCGACTCCTTTGCAATATACAGGACAAGTTGATGAAGATGATGTCTTTTTAATATTTGGAAGAGAAATAGGTTTTTTAATACCTAAAAACTCAATGATAGCACTTGGTGATAATTCTTTATTAGCAATACCTAAAAATAAATCATCTTCAGATTCATATTTAAAATGATCTAACATTTTTTTATCGTTACAATATGATAAAACTTCGTTTTCGTTACTGATTCCTCTTTCTCTAAAAGAATCAAAGCATGCTTGTTTGCCTTTATGAATGTTTTCTTGTCTCATAAAAGCAGCATTTTTCTTTAACAAATATTTTCTAATATTTGATTTTGCATTGCTGGAAACCACAAAATCCAACCATTTTTCATTTGGTCCCGGAGCATTTTTTGAAGTTTTAATTTCAACGACATCGCCAGTTTTTAACTTAGTATTTAAAGAAACCATCACATTGTTAATGATTGCTCCAACAGCACTTTCACCGACTTTTGTATGAATGCGATAAGCAAAATCTAAAGGCGTGGCATCTCTTGGCAATTCGACAACTTTACCTTTTGGAGTAAAAACATAAACATTCGCCCCAAATATATCATTTGTTAGCGACTCCATGAATTCTTGCGCTCCACCATTTTGTTGTCCGCTGATCGAAACAAAATCTCTAAACCAATGGAGTTGGTTTTCAATTTCTCTTTGTTCTTTTTGCGAGTTATATGATCCTTCTTTATATGCCCAGTGAGCAGCGACTCCACTTTCGGCAATCTCATCCATTTCCTCGGTTCTAATTTGAACTTCGTAGATGTTTCCATCTCCAGAGACAATAGATGTATGTAAGGATTGATACATATTAGGTTTTGGCATTGCTATGTAGTCTTTAAATCTTCCAGGAATAGGACGATAAGTTTGATGAATTAAACCTAAAATTTCATAGCACTGAAGCTCAGTTTTTGTAATTATTCGCAATGCTAAAACATCATAAATTTCATCGAATTTTTTTCCTTTATGATACATTTTTTCATATATGCTATAAATCGATTTAACACGTGATTTAATATCAAAAGGAATGTTGTTTTCAAATAAAATATCCGCGATTCTTTTTGTTAAAGCATCCAATGATTTTTTAGATGTTTTACTACGTAGAGATAATAATTTTGAAACTTCGTTAAACTTTTCTGGTTCAAGATATTTTAAAGCTAAATCTTCTAATTCACTCTTAATAAAATTGATACCAAGACGATGAGCGATTGGCACAAAAACATCTAAAGTTTCTCTTGATAAAGCAAGTTGTCTATCGTGCGATAAAGAATCTAGAGTTCTCATGTTATGAAGTCGATCAGCTAATTTGACAATGATGACTCTAACATCTCTTGCCATCCCTAAAAATATTTTTCTTTGATCTTCGGCTTCGAATTCTTCTTTAGATATTTTTGATAATTTTAATCGTTGAATCTTTGTTAGAGCATCGACGATTTTACTAACTTCCTTGCCCCATCCTTTTTCGATTTCTTCTAAAGGTGTGTTAGTGTCTTCTACAACATCGTGAAGAAGACCAGAAATAATGGTTACAGGACCACCTTGAAGCGAAGCTAAAATATAGGCTACTTCTAATAAATGATGATAATATGGCTCGCCAGATTTTCTCATTTGGCCTTCATGTTTTTGTAAAACATAATTATAGGCTCTTTTTATGGCGTTTCTATCATCTTGATTAGATAT
>JAHZFY010000044.1 GCA_019421105.1 bacterium | reverse complement strand
AAAATAACAATGTAAGTGTATTGAACATGCAGTATATTTACATTGTTATTTTTTATGGGAATTCCTTTTTATTGGCACACGCCTATCGCTCCTCATGAATGGGTTTTAATCGTCTTTGGTTCGTTGTTATCTGGATTTGGAGCTTCGATTGGTTTTTCATGTTTTTATCTACATTTTTATCAAGTTAATTTCAAAAAGAATTTATCCAAATGGTTATTTTATGTTTTATTGATGTTCATACCAATTTTTATATGCGGTGTATGGGTGTTGAGCGAAGGATTTGCCATGCATATGACATATCCTTTAATCAATGGCATTTCATTTAAAGATGGAATACATTTTACATCAAAATATGATCGACCAAATATCGCTTGGTATGCACTTTGCATTTTAGCTGGCGCGATTATAGTTTATTTTATATGCGACCATTACATGTATAAAGCATACGGCAAACACGGATTATTAGAATCGACATTTTTAGTAGCGTTTCCTAGTGGAATTATCGGCGCTAGAATAGGTTATGTCATCGGACAATGGAATGTTGAATTTGCGCCTGTATTTGATACTGACCCATTTAAAATGTTTAAAATTTATGAAGGTGGTTTAACTATTTTAAGTGGGGCAATCATCGGTATTATCGTCGGTGTTTTATGGTTTAAATTTAAACATAAAGATATTCCAATTGGCCCAACGATTAATATCATAGTGCCAACTATTTTAATTGCTCAAGCTGTCGGAAGATTTGGCAATTTCTTTAATAACGAAGTGCATGGTGTTTTAGTTAGTGAACAGGCATGGAGTTTTTTACCAACTATGATATTAAAAAATATGACATGGTCATCAACAGAAGGCGCCGCTCCTAGTGGAATGATTTATGCTCCGTTATTCTTTGTAGAATTTTTATCAAATATTGCTGGATATTTCATCATCGCCTTTGGTTTTGGTAGAGGTTTAAAAAAATATGTCAAAGGATATGATTTAGCCTTTGCATATGTTGCATGGTATGGAATGACAAGAGTTATCATGGAACCTTTAAGAGATACTTCCTTTAACATGGGCAAAGATGGTTCTTGGTCATGGATCTGGGCTATATTATTTGTTGGTTTTGGTTTATTGGCTATCATTATCAACCATGTTGTTAGATGGATTTTAAATGAAAGAAAAAATAACATTGAAATAGATTCATATACCGCAAAATCTTATATCGATAAATCGATTGCTGGTATTATTGTTTCGGGCGTTTTATCATTAGGGTTATTTATTTTAGGTTTATGTTTATATTTAAATTTTGATATGCCTAGTGATATTTCGTCTATTGCATTGGTGCCACATAATATCGGTTTAATTTTATGGATTATCGGTTTATGTCTAATTCCAAGCGTGATCATTCCATCGTTATATTTATATAAAGGTTTAAAATATCGCACAAAGGATTAATTTATGGATAAAAAAGTTATTGAAAAAGATGTCGCTATTATCGGTGCTGGTCCAGCGGGTGTAGGAGCAGCTTTAAAATTAAAAGAAAAAGGAGTCGATTTTATTATCATCGAAGGATATACTCCTGGAGGAAAGATCAATATTGCTCCAAGAGTGGATAATTATCCTGGTTATAAAATGATTCCTGGACCAGATTTAGCTTATGTATTTTTTCAACGCTTGATGGATAATGACATCAATATTCATGGTGAAACAGTTTTAAGCTTAACTAAAAAAGATGACCGATTTATTTTAGATTGCGATTTTTCTATTGTTAAAACAAGATGCGTTTTAATCGCCAGTGGGACAAAAGAAAAAAAGATTGGATTAGATAAAGAAGATGCTTTCTTTGGAAAAGGGGTGTCTTATTGTGCTTTATGCGACGGCCATTTTTTTAAAGGGCAAGATGTCATCGTGGTCGGTGGAGGAAACTCCGCTTTAAAAGAAGCGCTTCATTTGACTAAGATTGTAAATAAATTATATGTAGTGCATAGAAGAAATGAATTTAGAGGAAACGCTAAGTTAGTGGAAGAATTAAAACAACACGATAACATTGAAATTTTAACCCCTTATGTTCCTATTGAAATTTTAGGGGAAGATAAATTTGAAGGATTAGTTATTAAAAATACTTCAGATGATACTTTGCTAACTATTAAAGCTCAAGGCTTTTTCCCTTTGATTGGTCAAAATCCAAATACAAAATTTGTCGATATTCCTAATTTATTAGATGATTATAAATCTATTCCAGTAATCAATAGAAAATTAGAGACAAACGTCGAAGGTGTTTTTGCGGCTGGTGATGTTTTACCAAGAGACATCAAGCAAATCTATTTAGCAGAACACGACGGGATGGTTGTCGCTAATTCAATCATAGAGTATTTAAATAAAAAGGATGAAAAACATGATTAAAATTTTCGTTTTAACTGGACCATCAGGAGCAGGAAAAACTACTGCTCAATATGTATTTGAAGAATGTGGGTATTTTGTCATGGAAAATGTCTTGCCTATCGCTATTGATAGCACTTTAGAATACATATGTGATCAAAACCATGAAGATGGAAAATATTTATTCATCACCATGCCTGCCTTTGCAAAAAGAACATATGAAAAAATCAAACATTTTTGCAAAGATAGAAAAGATATCGATGTCTTTTTATTGACTTTAAATTGCAACGAATCAACCTTGATCGAACGCTTTAAATTAACAAGGCACGTCCATCCATTAGTAATTTTAAATAATACATCGTTGAGCGATGCGATTAAATTAGATATTAATAACATCAATAATTTAAGTCCGATCGCTGACTATCGAATCGATACTACGGACTTTAAAGGTAATGATTTAAGAAAATATCTTTTCAGTATTCTTAAAGGCAAAAAAGAAAATAATGTGTCTTTATGCTTCATGTCATTTGGGCATAAATACTCCATACCTTTGGATGTTGATTTAGTTTTAGATACTAGAGCTCTTCCTAATCCATATTGGATAGAAAGTTTAAGATCTTATACAGGTTTAGATCAACCGATTATCGATTATTTTGAAAAACTTGAAATAACAAAAGAAACATTTGATAAAATGGTTCAATATTTAGATTTTTACCTAAAAAAAGTTCAAGAAGATGGAAGAGGAAATTACACGATAGGTGTGTGTTGTAGTGGTGGACGACACCGCAGTGTATACTTTGCTAATCAACTAGCAAAACACTATAGCAAACTATACAATGTAGCCACAATTCATAGGGACATATATAAAGACGAATAACGTATGGATAAAATCAATTCCTCCTTTTCTCAATTAGTCAAAGAAGAAATTTGTTTAAACGATACTTTTTCTATGCAAAGAAACAAAGCTTTGCTAGCTGCTTATATTAGAATGAATGGGTATTTGAGCATCGAATCTAGCAAAACATCATTGACTCTTCAAACTGAAAATGCAAAAGTAGCAAAGCACATATATCAATTAATAAAAAAAATATATAATCCTACAATTCATTTTATATATGTCAAAAATAAAAAATTAAATAAAACAACTTCTTATAAAACTGTAATTGAGAAAAAAGTTGATGATATTTTTGAAGATTTAGAATTATCATTTATTGAAAATAAAATTTCCAAAAACATCGTTTATAATGACGATACGATCGCTGGTTATATTTCTGGCGCTTTTCTTGCAAGCGGATCAATTAATTCTCCAGTTAACGCTAAATATCATTTAGAAATAGCGTGTCACGATGAAGATTTTGCTAATCGTATATTAAAACTATTTTTAAAGTATAAAAATACGGTTTTTGAACCAAAGATTATTAAAAGAAGACAGCAGTATGTCGTCTATTTAAAAAGAAGCGATAAAATCGGTGATTTTTTAATTATGTGTGGGGCGATTAATGCTTGTATTGAATTTGAAAATATTAGGATCGATAGAGATTTTGTTAATAACGCAAATAGATTAACTAATCTTGATACCGCTAATATGACAAAGACTGTCAATGTTGCAAAAAAACAAATGGAATGGATCAATGTCATCGATAAAAATTTAGGCATCGATAATATCGTTAATAAAAAAATAAAGATTCTTTGTACTTTAAGGAAAAATAATGAATCTGCTTCTTTAGCAGAACTCGCTAATTTGATGAGCCAATCATTGAATTTGGTTGTCAGTAAATCTAACGTTGCTCATCTATTTAAAAAAATTGAGGAAATGGCTTTAAAATATGTCAAGTAATGAATTTAATATCAAAGAAGCAGTCGGCAAAAAAATAAGAAAGATTAGGCAAAGAAAAAAATGGAGCATAGAAGAGCTTTCTTTTAGAGCGGAATTAAATAAGAATTATCTAGGCGATGTCGAAAGAGGAAAAAGAAATCCAACTTTAGTTATATTAAAAAAAATCGCTGATGCATTAGAAGTGAAATTAAAAGATCTATTTAATGATTAATTTTGCCTTATATCTTGAAAATAACTATTATAATAGTTTATACTAATATCGCAGTGAATAAAGGAGGACATTTTAATGTCAAAAATTAAACTAGCAATTAATGGTTTCGGACGTATTGGTCGTTTAGCATTCCGTCGTGCAGAAGAATACGATACCGCTCATAAGGGCTGGCACAAAGATTAAATCTCTTATGATGCTGAAAAGAATGCCATCGTCTTTGCTGGACGTATTATTCCAGTCTTAGGCAAAAAAGATCCAAAAGAATTAAATTGGAAAGACTATGGTGTTGATATCGTATTAGAATGCACAGGTCGTTTCAAAGGTAAATCTGATGCTGCTGTCCATTTAGAAAATGGTGCAAAAGGCGTCATTATTTCCGCACCATCTGATAAAGAAACTCCAACATTTGTCTATGGTGTCAATAGCGATAAATTAACAAAAGAAATGACAGTTATTTCTGGTGCTTCTTGTACAACTAACTGTTTAGCTCCAGTCATGAGAGTTTTAGTTGATAACTTTGGTGTCCGTGGTGGTTATATGACAACAGTCCACGCTTACACAAATGACCAAACAACTCTTGACTTAGCTAAAGGTAACTTACGTCGTGGACGTGCTGCTGCTGCTAATATCGTTCCTACAACTACTGGTGCTGCTAAAGCTATCAATTTAGTCATTCCAGAATTAGAAGGAAAAATGAGAGGTGGAGCAGTTAGAGTTCCAGTTGTCGATGGTTCTTTAGTTGATTTATCATTAGTTTTAGAAAAAGAAGTCACTGTTGAAGAAATCAATGCTGCAATGAAAAAAGCAAGCGAAGGTTGCTTAAAAGATGTATTAGCTTACACAGAAGATGAAATCGTTTCAAGCGACATCATCGGTGCTACAGCTGGTTCAATTTTCGATGCAACACAAACAACAGTATTTACAACTCCAGACGGCACACAATTAGTCAAAGTCGTCTCTTGGTATGACAACGAATATTCTTATACTTGCCAATTTGTCCGCTTAGCTGGCGAAATGGGTAAAGTTTTGGGTATTAAATAAGTTTTAATTACTTACTAAATTTTAACTTTTAAGTGCCCATTCTTTTGGGCACTTTTTATCTAAATAGGAGAAAAACATGTTAACAGTTAATCAATTAAATAATATTAATGGCAAAGTCATTATCGTTCGCGTTGACTTCAACGTTCCTCAAAAAGATGGCGTCATTCGCGATAACAAGAGAATCGTTGCTGCTTTACCAACTATCAAAGAATTTATTTCTAAAGGTGCAAGAGTTGTTTTGCTTTCTCACTTAGGCAAAGTTAAACACAAAGAAGCTCCAGAAGTTGTCGAAGCACAAAAAAAGAAAAACAATTTAGCAATCGCAGCTCCTGCT
This sequence comes from bacterium, assembly GCA_019421105.1. Classification (GTDB taxonomy): domain Bacteria; phylum Bacillota_I; class Bacilli_A; order RFN20; family CAG-826; genus CAJOOD01. Next base: position 3,461 of record JAHZFY010000044.1, on the reverse strand, counting down.
TTAGCTGAATTATTAGGCCAACCAGTTGCTTTCTGCCCAGAAACACGTGGTGAAACTTTAACAAACATGGTCAAAGGTTTAAAAGATGGCGATGTTTTATTGGTTCAAAATACTAGATATGAAAAAGGTGAAGAAAAAAATGATCCTGAATTATCAAAAATTTGGGCTGAATTAGCAGATGGATATGTCATGGATGCTTTTGGTAGCGCTCACCGTGCTCATGCTTCCACATACGGCATTCCTTCTATTTTAAAAGCAGAAGGCAAACCTGTTGCAGTTGGTTATTTGGTCGAAAAAGAAGTTTCTAATTTGACACGTTGCGTCGAAGTTAAAGAAAATGATAGACCATATGTTGCAATTTTAGGTGGCTTTAAAGTTTCTGACAAAATCAAAGTTATCGAATCTTTATTGAAAAAATGCGACAAAATTTTAATCGGTGGTGCAATGGCTTATACTTTTGCAAAAGCAATGGGTAAAAACGTTGGTGTCTCTCCAGTTGAAGATGATCAATTAGATTACGCTCGTAAATGTTTAAAAGAAGCAAATGGTAGAATCGTTTTACCAGTCGATAGCAAATATGCTGATGCATTTGAAAATTGGACAGAAATCGGTGTGACTGCTGATGGAAATATTCCAGATGGCCGCGAAGGTATGGATATCGGTCCAAAAACCATTGAATTATTCACTTCCGAAATTAAAAAAGCAAAAATGATTTTCTGGAATGGTCCAATGGGCGTTTTTGAAAAAGAACCATTCGTTGATGGAACAGTTGCTGTTTGTGAAGCAATCGCTTCATTAAAAGATGCCTTTACTGTTTGTGGTGGTGGAGATAGCGCTGCTGCTGTTAAACAATTTGGTTATAAAGATAAATTCTCACACGTTTCTACAGGTGGCGGTGCTTCCTTAGAAATGATTGAAAATGATGGACATCTTCCAGGCATTGATGTCTTAAAATAAGTAGGTAAAATCATGAGAAGAAAATTATTATTAGGCAACTGGAAAATGAATAAAACAGTTGCTGAAGCAAAAGAATTTGCTCTTGCATCTAAAGATTTAGCAAAATTAGCTAAAGAAAATAATATCGATTTAGGTGTTGCTCCTACATATTTAGGATTAGCAGAAGTTAGAAAAAACGCTGCTGATACTATGATTGTTGCTGCTCAAAACTGCCATTTTAATGGATCTGGTGCATTCACTGGTGAAGTTAGTATCCCAATGTTAAAAGAATTAGGTATCGATTGGGTTATTATTGGTCATTCTGAACGTAGAGCATACGATAATGAAACTAACGAAAAGTGCAATAAAAAAATTTGTGCTTTAATTAAAAATGATATGGTTCCAGTTTACTGTGTCGGTGAAACTTTAGCGGAATTTGAAGCTAACAATACAAAAAAAGTTGTCGAAGAACAAATCCGTTTAGGTTTAACAAATTTAACAAGCGATGATGTTAAAAACATCGTGGTTGCTTATGAACCAGTTTGGTCAATTGGAACAGGCAAAAATGCATCTAAAGAAATCGCCCAAGACATCTGCGCTTTCATTCGCAATATTTTAAAAGATATGTTTGGCGAAGTTAGCGATGATATTAGAATTCTTTATGGTGGAAGCGTCAAACCAGAAAACATCAAAGAATATCTTGCTTGCAATGATGTCGATGGTGCTTTAGTTGGCGGTGCATCTTTAAAAATCGATTCATATCAAAAATTGTTGACTAATATTTTATAAAGCATACAATTATTCCTTAATTAAGGAGGTTTAATTTATGAACGGACCATCTATTTTTAAAAAAGACAAACCAGTCCAACCTGAAGTGGTGGGACAAAGCAGATTTTCTAGCGCAACGATCAACTTAACAAAAATCTTTGCTTATATGTTTTTCGCTGTGTTAGGTACTGGAGCATTTTCTGTATTATTTGCTTGGTTGTTTGCGATGGCTTTTACATCAAGTAATGAAGCATTGGTCTATGTTATTTATGCTGGTGCAATCATCGCTTCAATTGGAACATTTGTTTGTGCTATTTTAGCAGGAGCTTTCCATTTTACAAAAAGTGGATCAGCTAAATCTAGAGCTGTGGCGATTCCATTTGCTTTATATTCAATATTTATTGCATATTTATTTGGATTTATCGTATTAGCAGTCCCAATGGAAGTTTTAGCTATTAGCTTTGGTGTAACCGCGCTTGTATTTGGCGTTTTAACATTGATTGGATTATTGAGCAAAGGAAACATGAATATCTTACTTTGGATTTCAATGGGCTTATTTTTTGGAATCTCTTGTATGATAGGAATGAATTTCTTAATGAGGTGGATTTTCCCAGAAATATCAGCGATGTTATTATGGGTTAGTACATTTGCGATATTCGCCGCGATTATGTTTTCAACAATATGGGACGTTTGGAACATTAAACAAATTGCACAATATTATGAAAACACTCCTAATGTCACCTTGTATTGTGCATTTAGATTGTATTGTGATTTCATCGCATTATTCTTACGAGTCTTATATTTTGTGATGATAATATTTGCAAACAATAGAAATTAAAAAAATAAAAATAAAAAAATTTTAAAGACATCAATCGATGTCTTTTTTTATTTACTATTTACACTTAATGTATTTTTACTTAATATAAATAGTTACGTACGCGCGCTTGCGTATGTTGAGGAGCTATAAACACCCAAAATAAATCATGAAAAAATATTTTTAAAAAAAATTAAAAAAAGGTGTTGACAGTATAAAATAGCGGTGCTAATATATACAAGCATGCAGCGAAGAACGCAGTTAAAAATAACTAAAAAATGCATGCAAACTGATCTTTGAAAACTAAACAGATGTACAAACAACAAACGTCAATTCAGTAACGAATTAAATATTATTCGTTACCAATAATAACCAGAAAATAATTATGAACTAAGATACAAACTATTTGAGAGTTTGATCCTGGCTCAGGATGAACGCTGGCGGCGTGCCTAATACATGCAAGTCGAACGAGGGTGCTTGCACCCTAGTGGCGAACGGGTGAGTAACACGTAGGTAACCTACCTTTAAGTTGGGGATACCCAGGGGAAACCTTGGCTAATACCGAATACGAGGCTTTGGGGCATCCCGAAGTCTTGAAAGGGGCTTTTGCCTCGCTTTTAGATGGACCTGCGGCGCATTAGCTAGTTGGTGAGATAACAGCCCACCAAGGCGAGGATGCGTAGCCGATCTGAGAGGATGAACGGCCACATTGGAACTGAGACACGGTCCAGACTCCTACGGGAGGCAGCAGTAAGGAGTTTTCGGCAATGGGGGAAACCCTGACCGAGCAACGCCGCGTGAGTGATGACGGTCTTCGGATTGTAAAGCTCTGTTGTAAGGGATGAATGGCTTCTTTAGTGGAATGAAAGAAGTTTGACAGTACCTTACCAGAAAGCCACGGCTAACTACGTGCCAGCAGCCGCGGTAATACGTAGGTGGCGAG
>JAHZFY010000043.1:6350-9611 GCA_019421105.1 bacterium | reverse complement strand
CCCTTCAACCACTTGGGTACATCTCCATCTTGGTGGACCGTCCAGGACTTGAACCCGGAACCAACCGGTTATGAGCCGGTAGCTCTAACCAATTGAGCTAACGGTCCTTTTATATATATTCAAGTGTAATTCTAATTGGTGGCTGCGGGGGGACTCGGACCCTCGACCAATCGGGTATGAACCGAACGCTCTACCAACTGAGCTACACAGCCAAATAAAATGGTGGAGCTAAAGAGACTCGAACTCTCGACCCCCTGAATGCAAATCAGGTGCTCTCCCAACTGAGCTACAGCCCCACTTCGAATGGTCGGGATGGCAGGATTCGAACCTGTGACCCTCTGTTCCCAAAACAGATGCACTACCAAGCTGTGCTACATCCGAATTTAATGGCGCGCCTAACAGGACTCGAACCTGTAACCCTCAGATTCGTAGTCTGATACTCTATCCAATTGAGCTATAGGCGCAATTATTGGTTGCTTGAATAATATATAACAAATTGTTATATCATTCAAGTATTTTTTTAACTTGGAGGTTCCTAACGGATTTGAACCGATGATCATTGAGTTGCAGTCAATTGCCTTACCAGCTTGGCTAAGGAACCATACAAGCGTTAGTTATATTATCATTAAAATAAGATTTTAACAACATTTTTTTATTCTTTGATAATAAAAGGGCGGAAGCACCGCCCCTTATTTAATTAGTTTTTTTCTTCTCTTCTTGTCTTTCTTAATTTTTTATTTAATTTTTTATGAACAATAAAATAAATTCCGCCAAAAACAATTAAACCTAATTCAATGCCAAAGATGATATACATCCAAATTTCAATATCATTTGATTTAAAATCTTCCCACATTCTAACAACATATTTATTGTTTTCGCCAAAATCCGCCATAACAACGCATCTTGTCATTGTGTTTTCATCTGGGAATTGACAAAAGAATTGTCTTCCGGCGCCAACGATAGAGTTCCCATCTTCATCTTTATAATAATAATCTTCGGCATAAAAAATGGTATCAACATTGTCTTCATAATCTGTTAATGTTTCATTAAAGAAATATGATAAATCAACTACGTCCCAAGATTCATCGATTAAAAGATGGTTATTATAGGTTAAATTATTATTCTCTTCATCTAAATATTCAAAGACATTATAGCGATCAAAACCATCATGTATAGACGAATCAAATTTGACCAATACACCATTTTCTTCATCATAAGCGTATTCACCTTTTTCATCATAAATAGAATAATACAAATTTTTATCGTTCATTGATGGATCATTTTCGCTTTCTAAATGAACATCCTCATACCAAACTTCAGTCAAAATGCCTTCATCATCAAGATAAAATAAAGAATAATATTCATCTGCCTCTTCATCATAGTTGTAAATCAAATCAGTTCTAGCATCATACCAATCTTTCATTAATTCTAAAGTTGAATCTCCACCGATAAATGATGTATAACCGATATAATTAGTATTTTGAGCAGCATTAATTGGATCAGAAATAAAATCTAAAAACAATAAAGCTAAAGTTTCTTGCATTTCACTTCTTGTATCATCCTTTGGCATACACCAACCATCAAACCAAATATTAGCACCTGTCAATGGTAAAGCATAACTTAATCCATATTCATAAGGTATATTATTTGCGTCGTTATATTCATCTGCTAAATCCATAGAATATACTGCATCACCACTCCAAGCCGTATTAATACCAACTTTTCCAGTTACGATATCTTGTTTGCCAGAATCGACTTCTAAACCAAAAATATTCTTTTTTAAATCTTTTAAGGTTTTTAAAACTAAATCAGTGGTTTCTTTGTCGCTTTTATTTAATAAAGAACTTATTTTTTGATTATACTCTTTTGAGGTTAATTCATTTGTTTCTAATTGTTCTTTTAAAATTAATAATTCATCTTTTTTAGCTTCGGCTAAACCAATAAAATATGTATCTCTAACTGAGTCTTTAATAGAAATGCCACCATAATATTTTGAATTCCATAAATTAGACCAATCAGTCATATCTTTGATCATTTCAATAGAAGAAAAATCTTCTTTATTTTGGTATAAAGTAAACTCAGGATTAAATATTATTCCTAAAGTTCCCCACATATAACCTACTGCGTAATCGTTTAAATTATAAATCTCATCACCATTTAAACTTTTAGCTTCGATGCTTTGCATGTAAGAAATAAGTTTTTTAGAAGCATAATTTGAATAATTATTTAGCCCAAGTGCTTCCATTTTTTCTCTTATTGGAACAAGTTGATCATTAGACATCAATTTTTGAATCCCGTAATCAGAAGGACAAAGCAAATCAAATTTAGCTTTTCCAGTCGCTAATTCGTTAAGCATAGTTTCATTTGTATCGGTAGTTGAATACAAAACATTGATATCAACATCATATGTGTCCTTAATATATGTGACAAATTGATCAACTAAATCAGGTTCAGGATATCCACCTTCTACATCTTGAAGATGAATATAGTCTTCCCAGTTTAAAAGTCTTAAGGTTTTTTCACCTTTCATGTTTTTTAAATCGATATCTTTTTTATCGATAGCTTGTCTTTTTAAGTTTGCTTGATGTTTATTATTTAAATTATCAACATTTTGACTATTGTAAGTCATTGTTCCGCCTAAAAGAGAACATAATAAAATAAATAATACTGTTTGTTTCATTATCCAATCCTCCCTTGAGCGTGAGTCTTTTTGTGTTTGCTTTGATAATATTGATAACTTGTTACACCGATGACCGCTAAAACAACACAAGCAAATATGATAGTTGTTAAAGCTCTCATTTCAGGTGGAACAGGCCAACGTTTAATTGTTTTTTGAATTAAAGTTGATAATGTTTCAAAGTTTGATTCTTTTGTAAACATTGTGATGATAAAATCATCTAAAGATAATGTGATAGCTAGTAAAAATCCAGACAAAATACCAGGTAAAATTTCTGGAATCATCACTTTTCTTAATGCTTTTGAAGGACTGCATCCTAAATCTAAAGCAGCTTCATATAAAGCTGGATCCATTTGTTGCAATTTAGGTTTAACAGAAATATAAACAAATGGTAATGATAAGACAACATGACCAATTAACAAAGTCCAAAAGGAGAATAAATCTGTATGGAAGATATATTGTCCTAAGAATACAAATAAGATTGTTAAAGATAAAGCCATAACAATTTCTGCGTTAACAATTGGAATTTGAGTGACATTATCGATTGCTTTTCTAAACCCTTTTCTTGCATAAAAAGCACCAGT
>JAHZFY010000043.1:0-6340 GCA_019421105.1 bacterium | reverse complement strand
GGAACTAACCGCTAATAAGATGGTATTTCCTAAAGCGGACATAATCGCTTTATTTTTAAATAAGGCTGCATATAAATTGAATGTAAAACCATTCCATTGACCTACATATACAGCATCAGTAAAGGAAAAGGCGATTAAAATCAAAACAGGTAAATACATGAATATTAAGATTAGCCAAATATAGGTTTGACCAAGAATTTTTCTTACCATAAACCTGTCCCCCTTCCTTCTTCTTTTTCAACATTTCTTGTTAAAAACATGGTGATACCGACAATAATCAACATGATTAAAGCCATGAAGCTACCATCGTTCCACATGCTTTGTGAAAAGTCTAAATAGATATAATTACCAAACAAAGTGATCTTACCTTCAGATAATAAATCAGAGATAACATAGCTTGACATCGTAGGCATAAATGTCATCGTAATCGCAGAGATAATGCCTGGAACACTTTGTGGAAGTATCGATTTTAAAAATACTTGAATTGGATTTGCTCCTAAATCAGAAGCGGCTTCAATTTGGGATTTATCTAACTTCAACATCGTCGTATATAAAGGCAATATAACAAATGGAAGATAGTTATAAACCATACCAATTAAAGTAGCTAAATAAGGATGGTTACCGCCATTGATTCCTAACCAAGTTAATAAGTCACGAGTTGCACCGGTTCTTAAAACGAAGTTAATCCACATTGGAGCGATGAATAAAGTGACCAACACAGCATTTTTATTCACTCTTTTGTCTGCTAAAAAATAAGCAAGAGGATAGCCGATTAACAAACATAATAAAGTGGTTTGTAATGCAATAAATACAGAAACAAACAAAACATTAATTTTAGTCCAAGTTGTAAAAAAGTTAATTAAGGCTTCAAAGGAGAAATATCCGTTTGCGTCTGTAAATGCATAAAAGACAATCAATAAAATTGGAATAATAATAAATAAGAGTAAGAATACACTATAAGGTATGCAAAGATCTTTTCTTCTTAAGGCAAAAATACGCCTTTTTTCATTATTCATCGACTTCATATTTGTCAATGCTTCCTTTGATAGTCAATTCAATATTTTCTGGTTTGATATTTAAAGAGACAATATCGTTTTCATTGTAAGAATAGCTAGTTTCACAAACGAAGTCCTCTTCTTCTTTTGTTCTAACTAAAACTTGATAATGGTCTCCTTTATAAACAATAGAAATAATTTCACCATAGTTTTCATCGTTTTCTTCATTTCTATCTAAAATTTCAATGTCGCCTAAATCAATTTCTGCGATGACATCAGCGTCATTTAAATCATATTTTTTGCCTTCTTTAGAGATGAGATATCCTTTTTCATCGATATGAGAGCCCGGTAAAAGCTTTGTGATATCACATTCAAATACACAATCAGAAATGACAAGTTGATTATTAGAATTAATCCAAGCATCCGAATAGATGTTTTTGGATAATTCTTTTTTCATGATATGGATTTCATTTGGTCCAATATCGATGAGAACTACATCATCAACATTAAATTCTTTAGTGTCTTGAGCGACGATTTCATTTTTGCCTTTCATGATGACGTATTCGTAATGAATACCTTTAAAGACTTTAGAAGTGATGACACCGATTAATTTATCTTTATATTTTTCTTTTAATTCAGGTGTTAATTCACGATTTTTTGCAATTCTTTTTAATTCGACATCCTCAGGTCTAACGACGACGTCCACTCTTTCGTTTTTAGGAAAATCATCGACGCATTTAAAAGTAGTTCCTAAGAATTTAACTAATTTTTTGCCCATCATTATAGCGTTATAAATATTAGATTCGCCAATAAAGTTAGCAACATAAGCATTCGCAGGTTCATTATAAATATCTGTTGGGGTGCCAACTTGTTGAATTTGACCTGCTTTCATGACGACGATTGTATCTGACATCGTCAATGCTTCTTCTTGATCATGGGTAACATAAATAAATGTGATGCCCAATTTTTTATGCATCTCTTTTAATTCAAGTTGCATGTCTTTTCTCATCTTTAAGTCCAAAGCACCTAAAGGTTCGTCTAAAAGCAATATTTCTGGTTCGTTAACGATTGCTCTTGCAATAGCGACACGTTGTTGTTGTCCACCACTCAATGTGGAAATGTTACGGTCTTCTAATTCTTCTAAATCGACAATTTTTAATGCCTTAGCAACTTTTTCATCGATTTGTTTAGAAGTGAGGTGTTTCATTTTGATAACTTCCTCACCGTTTCTTTTCTTGACTTTTACTGGTACCTTTTTAAGCTTCAAGCCGAATGCTACGTTATCATAAACGTCAAGATGTGGAAATAAGGCGTATCTTTGGAATACGGTATTTACCGGTCTTTTATAGGGTAGAAGTTTTGTAATATCCTGCCCATTCAAATAAATGTGTCCTTCACTTGGTATTTCAAAACCAGCAATCATTCTTAATGTCGTAGTTTTTCCACATCCGGAAGGCCCTAAAAAAGTGACAAACTCACCTTTTGTGATGTCTAAATTAAAATCATCGACAACAGTTACATCATCAAACACTTTGCTGACGTTTTTTATCGATATGATTTTATTTAAATCTCCCATCGCAAAATCCCCTTTCTTTTTTATAAAAATTTTCAACGAAAAAATCATATAGAAATTTATATGAAAATACAAACATTTTTTTCAATATTTTTTTGCATTTGATTTTCCACATGTGTCATATATCAAAATTATATAGTATGGTTCTAATTTTTTTAATTTTTTTTACATTGAAAAAATCAAGGGTTTTTTACATTGAAAATTCGATGTGTTTTTTTGCTTAAAAATTGACGATTTTTTCGCATAATTTTTTTAACGATTTTATTGTTAAAATTTTATATAGAATATATAATGTTTTTCATGAAGAAAATTTTGATGTTATTTCCGGTCATTTTAATAGGTTTATGCACCGGATTAAGCTCTTGTAATAATAACGAGCAAGAAAGATATACTTTAACCTATGGTACCCATATCGATGAAGGGGCAAGAAAGATACATTATTCAGACTTAGCTAGCAAAATGTTAGATAAAGAATCAATGATAGTAGTCACTTATGATTCTGATGATTCACATTGTTCATGTTGGTCTGCTTTTAGTTTTGCTATTGATAAAGTAGTTAAAGAAGAAAATTATCTCATCTATAAAATTGTAAGCAGCGAATTTAATGGACAGGATAATTTTGGTTTTTCTACTTTTTATGATAGACCTTCGATTCATTTTGTTAAGGATGGTAAATTAGTGGAAAAAATCGATTACACTGTCACTGATTTAAACCCATTATTTAAAGGTTCTGCAGCCTTAAAACTAGCGATTGAAGAAAGAACATTTAAACCTAATTATTATTTTATTAATCAAGATCAATTTAAAACTCATATCAAAAATAAAGAAGATTTTATCGTCACATATTATTGGGATAGCTGTGGAGATTGTAAATACTCATTCCCTAGATTTTTATATGATTATACAAAAAACAAAGAATTTGATACTGATATGTATTTATTAAATTTAGAAGTTGAAGGTTTATTGTTAAATGAAGGAAAAAAAGATGTCAATAATCCTAACTATGTTGACTTTTTAACAACATATAATTTAAATAGCGCTTCTAAACACTCATTAGGCTATGATAGAGGCTTTGTTCCTACTTATCAATATTATAAAGATGGAGTTTTATATGATGCTTCAGTCTTTTTTAATGATGCGGTCAGCAAAAACGAAAACAATGAATATTATGTATCTCGTTCATTTTATAGCGATGAAAGAGTAAAACATCTTAAATATTTAGATAAATTAGATAAAGATGATAAATCTATTTTGCAAGGAATGATTATTCCTAATGAACAAATTAGCGAAAAAGGGACATGGCTTCAAGAATATGCTTATGAATACCACGCCCCATTATTAAATGCATTTTTATCTACTTACGCTTTTAATTAGATTTTAATCTATCAGTGATGATTTGTGCTTTTTTATAAATATCTTTGATTGGTTCATCTAAATAAAATTGATGGTCCATATATAATATTTTACCATTGATCATCGTCATCTTAATATCGTCTTTTCCACCAGAATAGACGATATTTTTTTCAATGTTATTAATCGGTTGCATATTTGGACGATTTAAATCGATCATGATGATATCAGCATATTTTCCAACATCTAACACATCAGCGTCTTTTAATCCCATCGCAATAGCCCCACCGACAGTCGCGGCTTTTAAAATATTTAAAGCTTGTCCAGCGCTTGGGTCATTATTTAAAAGCTTTTGTAAAACGCAAGCAAGTCTCATTTCATAAAAGAAATCTAAACCATTATTAGAACCCGCGCCATCTGTTCCAATAGCTAGATTGATACCTTCTTTAATAAATTTATCAATAGGTGCTATTCCACTTGCTAATTTTGAGTTTGAACCAGGACATGTAACTATCGATAGATTATGTTTTTTAAATATTTTTAAATCGTCATCGCTTAACGCTACGCCATGGAAAACCCCACCACCATTATCAAATAAATGCAAGTGTTCCATATATTCTGTAGGTGTCATGCCGTTATGTCTTTTTTTACATTCTTCCACTTCAAAAGGTGTTTCGCTTGAATGAGTATAAATTGGACAATGCAATTCTTTTGCAGCCTTGCTTAATTCAACCAAAATCTCTTCTAAAGCCGTATATTCTGCATGAAATCCTAAACAATATGAAACTAAAGGATTATTTTTAGAATTGATTATTTTATATGATTCAACCATCTCTTTAACCGATTCTCTAAATTTAGTGACCGTACCTAATAAAACAACTTTAAAACCACAATCAATGGAGGCTTTCATCATTTCAAGAGGGTTATAATACATATCAAAACATGCAGTGATTCCACTAGTTAAATATTCAGCAATACTCACTTTACTCAATATATATTGATCATCGGCTTTAAGTCTTGCCTCCATAGGAAAAATGCAATCATTGAGCCATGAATGCAAAGGCAAATCATCAGCGATGCTACGAGAAAAAGACATAGCTGAATGCGCATGAGCGTTTTTAAATCCTGGCATCAATAAATTTTCTTCACAATCGATAATTTTATCATACGTATCTTCTTTTGCTTTTTTACCAATATAAGCAATTTTTTCATTTTCAATAACAATATCGCCTAAAAAGATTTTTTCGTTATCTTTCATGGTGAGAATACGAGCGTTTTTTAATAAAGTTTTCATCGTTTTACTCCTTACAATAATCTAAAACAATCACGTTTCTTTGATCACTTTGAATATAATCATTTAAAATAAATTCTTTTTCTTTTAAACAAATCGCGTCTTTAAATACATCTAAAAATTTATCGATTTGTCCATCATCTTTATAGCCAGTATTATTGTAATAATAATGCATTGGCACCATCACTTTTGGAGAGATTTGTTTATATATTTCATAAGCATCTAAAGCTGATATCGTATAAAAACCATTGATAGGTATCAACAATAAATCAGAATCTTTTAATTCTTGGATTTGTTGATAGTCTAATTGACATCCAATATCGCCCATATGAACAATCTTGATGCCATCTAAATAAAGAATGTGGATTTTATTCATGCCGCGAAGCGCTCCACCTTGATCATCATGGGCAACTAGCAATGTTTTATAATTAATTTCAACATAATTTAATAGGCATGGAATCTTATCGTTATTATGATCATCATGGTCATGAGATATAAAAACCTTATTAACACCAATAGGAGGCAATTTTAAACCCGGAACACTATTATCTTTATATGGATCAAAAAGATATTTTATTCCTTTATGAGTTATTAAAAAACAAGAATGACCTAGCCATTGAACAACAATTTTATCCATCTTCAACCTCCATCCATCCTAATTATTTTTCTTTGATGAAACTTTAGTTTTTATATGTACATATATTTTTGATAGTCGCAAAGAAGCAATAGGTAAAATAAAAGTAATAACCCCAACGATAATAAACAAAAGATAATCGTTAAAAACAAATTCATTGAAATTAACAAATATGTCTTTGATAGACATCAAATAAGTAACACCATATCCAATTGCAAAACCAACAATTGAAAAAATTATAAAATAACAAATAAAGGTTATCTTTTTCATCCAAGTATCCAAATGATGTTTCATGCCCGCGGCAGTAGAAGCCAAAATATAAGCATTCATAATCAGGAAGGTGATATTTAAAACTATCAATATAATAGAAATAACGATATTGTCAGTTCTAATTAAGTATAGTGAAGATAAAGAACAGACACTTAAAAATATAGAAAATAAGGAAAGGAATAAATAATATAAATAATTGAATTTAAACAACTGTTTACTAAACATTA
>JAHZFY010000042.1 GCA_019421105.1 bacterium | reverse complement strand
AAAAGTAACAAAAGTTCCCACTACCATGGCTTCAATGCTCACAAGATATATAAGTGTTTTTTTCACTACATCTTTTCTATAAACATATATGAAAATTAAATATAAGACAAAAACATATAATGCCATTAAAAATAAAGTTAACGGAAATGGCAAATAATAATGCAAATTTGTCGTAAAATTAACATAAGCATGAGCTAATATTCCAGATAATAAAATACCAAAAAGAGTAAACCCTAAACCAATGTTTAATTGGTATAATTTGATATCTTTATTTTTTGATAAAAATAATATGACATAAGCAATGACACAAGGCGCAAACATAATTTGCCATCTTGCATACGCTTTAGCGCCGCCAAATAACAAAAAATATGAAAATGGAGTAAATAAAACTAATAACCAAATGCCAACGCCGATTAAAACAGAAAATTTTCTTTCCCTAATAGATTGAACTAAAGCAGGAAGTAAAAAGAAAGCAACAGGCATTCCAACCCAAAGACTACCAGCGTTGTTATCAAATGCGTTTCCACTTCCTCTTAAAACTAAAGAAATATGTCTACATGTAGTAGGTGGGATAAAAAATTCGATGATTGGATATGTTTGATATTTCCATCCACCGCCAGGAACACTTTCCCAATTAAATAGCAAATCGAAAAAAGTATTGAAGTCTTTTATTTTTAAAGAATCAAGAAGTTGAGTTAAATATGAAGCACCTTCAATTTTAGGATCGCTCATGCCAGTAATAAGCCCAGGAAGTAAAGTTGTACTTCCAATCATAATCGCTAATATATAACCAACCGCACCTATTCCAAGAATGATAAAATTGTTTTTGACATCGTTAGTTTTAATCAATTGAAAATATCTAAAAATAGAATATACGAAAGTCATGATGACAATTGCTGGGAAAAAGAAGAAGTTATCAACACCAACTAATCCTAAAGAAATAGCTAATACCCAAGGCTTTTTATCTTTTAAAACAACTTCGATTCCATATAAAACTAAAGGAAGTAAAGTAGATATATCTAAAAAATTATTAAACCATTGATGATAAGCAACATAGCCACAAAAAGCGTAAATAATACCGCCAATTCGCGCAAATTTTTCATCAACTCCCAGTTTTTTTAAATATAATCTAAAAAATAATCCCGAAAGAACCAATCTAAAAATAGATATCAAAGCCATCATTTGAGGTATCCAAGATCTTGGGAAAAATAACATCGGAATAAAAAATGGTGAAAACAAAATATAATATCCGTTGGAGGTGACACCATCTGCGCCTAAAAAGATATTAGGATCCCAATGAGGAAAGGCTCCTGTTTTAAAAAAGTTCCACCAGTCATCATAATAATTGTATGCGAATGGAATATATTGCATGACGAAGTCGCCAGAGTATGGTGTTGTAAATAAATTGTTAAATAACATTACCAAATAAAAGCCCAAAGCAACTCCAATTAAAATCAAAACATAATAAAATAATGAGTTTTTATTTTGTAAAAATTTACATTTTTTTAAAATTAGAGTTTTCGTCTTTTGAAATACTGTTTCTTGTGGTTGATTTAAATCTATCATGCACTCTATTATATATGAAATATTATAAAATAATATAAAATATTGAAAACTGGTAAAGAAATCACTATCATTTAATTGGTAAAAATTATGGATATTAAAAACGTTGCAATTATTGCCCATGTCGATCATGGGAAAACCACTCTTGTGGATCAATTATTAAAAAGTTCAGGAACATTCCGTATGAACGAAGAAGTTTCTGACCGTGTCATGGATTCTAATGATATTGAAAAAGAAAGAGGCATTACTATTTTAGCTAAGACCACTTCTTTAGTTTATAAAAACACCAAAATTAATATTGTCGATACTCCAGGGCATGCTGATTTTGGCGGCGAAGTTGAAAGAATCATGAACATGGTTGATGGTTGCTTGTTACTCGTCGATGCTTTTGAAGGCGCTATGCCACAAACAAGATTTGTTTTAAAAAAAGCATTAGATGCTCGCATTAAACCAATCGTTGTCGTCAATAAAATCGATAGAAAAAATATCAATATTGAAAAAACTTTAGATGAGATATTGAACTTATTTATTGAATTAGGAGCACCTGATGAATTTTTAGATTTTAAAGTGTGTTATACATCAGCTTTAAATGGCTTATCAGGCCTTTCTCCTGATGTTGATCATCTTCAACATAATATGGATGCTGTATTCGATACGATTTTAAGCGAAATACCTTCTCCAGAAAGCGATGAAACTAAACCATTAAGATTTCAAATTTCATTGTTAGATTATAATGATTACGTCGGTCGTGTCGGTATTGGAAAAATCAAAAATGGCAAGGTGAGCGTTGGAGAAACAGTTGCCGTTTCAAGACTAGATGGAACAATCAAACAATTTAAGGTTTTAAAACTATTAGGAAGTCGAGGCTTAAAAAAGGTTGAAATAGAAACTGGCTATGCAGGAGACATTGTTTCTATTGCTGGTTTAGAAGATATAAACGTTGGTGAAACCATATGTCAAGTTGGTCACATTGATCCTTTGCCATTATTAAGGATTGATGAACCTACATTGCAAATGACATTTGGCGTTAACACTTCTCCTTTTGCTGGCCAAGATGGTAAAAATTTAACCGCAAGAAAAATAGAAGAAAGACTTTTTAAGGAACTACAAAAAGACGTTTCTTTAAGAGTTAAAAGAGTGCCAAATTCAGAGTCATGGGTCGTTTCAGGAAGAGGAGAATTACACCTTTCTATCTTGATTGAAAATATGATAAGAGAAGGCTTTGAATTACAAGTTAGCAAGCCTGAAATTATCGTAAAAGAAATCGATGGTAAAAAATATGAACCATATGAAGATTTGTTAGTGGAAGTGCCAAATGAATTTGTCGGTGATATTATGACCACTCTTGGTGAAAGAAGTGCTCAATTAATCAATATGGATTCTACAGATTATCAAACGCGTTTAGAATACGTCATCCCATCAAGAGGCTTATTAGGCTTTGTTTCTTCATATATGACTTTAACAAAAGGTTATGGAATGATTTCTCATACTTTTAAAGAGTATAAAGAAATGAGCACCGCTAAAATTGGCGAAAGAAAAATTGGAGTGTTGGTTGCTACTGAACCAGGTGATGCTACCCCATATGCAATTGAACACGTCGAAGAAAGAGGAACAATGTTTATCGAACCTGGCACAAAAGTATATTGTGGTATGATCGTCGGCGAAAATAGATATGATAACGACTTAGCGGTCAATGTTGTCGCTAAAAAGAATCTCACAAATATGAGAAGCGCAAATAAAGATGTCACAGTCGTTTTAAAAACTCCAAGAAAAATGACATTGGAAGCTTGCTTAGATTATATTAATTCCGATGAGCTTGTCGAAATTACTCCACACGCTCATCGAATGAGAAAAAAGATTTTAGATACTGCTACAAGGAAAAAATTTGAAGCAAGAGAAAAACAAAATCAAGAATAATGTACTTTATTGAGTTTGCTTTTTATAAAGTGTTCTACTTTTTTCAATATGCGTTTTTTTGGTTTTTCATCTAAAATTATATTGCGTATTTTGATATGAGGTAGTGAATATGATGTTTAAAAGAAAAATTGAAGCCTGTGGAGAGAAAGCATATATTATTCATCCTAAAAATATATCGATTAAAGAAAATGAAATTATTTGCATTCCTACATACATGACATTTTGTTTAAAATAAACAATTTAAATAAAAGTATTTATCGATGATTTTATTCAAATTTTAGTCCGCAGACATCTTCACATGGTAAAGAAAACGCTATACCTCTTCCTTTTGTATTGAGTCCTGCTGCTTCATTGATGGCCTTTAATATATCATCACAAATCTTTTCATTTACTAAAATAAATACCATTTCTTTTTCGGAATTTATAATAATTCCAAACTTTTCTTCAATTTCTTTATTTCCGGTTCCTCTAGCGTGTAAAACTGTACCGCCTCTTGCACCATGATCTCTTGCAGCATCCATAACTAAATCGGTAAAACCAGCGTCGACAATTGCTACGATTAAATTAAATTTTTCATTGTTTTCCATATTTAGTTTCTCCTTAAAAATCATTTGCTAAAAAGCGATAAACATTTATTCCAACAACACTGCTTAAAGCTATTCTCATAGCAATACCTTTGTTCTTTTTATTAATCCTAAAAAACGATTCTATTTCTTTTTTTAGTTCTTCGCTATTTTCATTTTTAATTATTGAAAATATAACATCTTTTCTATTATCTTGTAGACCTAATAAATCATAGATGGATTCGCTAGCAGTTCCTTCACCGCGATGTATAAAAGAACAGGCACAATCAAATTGTTCGAAAAGCTTAACGATAGCGTTACCTTGTCCTTTATTGACAATAGTAATAAATAAGGACATCTTTTTGATATCGTGAGTCTTTTCAAAAGGTTTATCAGTGTTAGTGTTTCTTTTTAATCTAGCCATGTTAATCACCCCTTAAAAATGAATGACTTCATTATCATTGATATGCATATATTTATGTTTATACATAGCGAGTCTTCTTTCAGTCTTAATTTTTTGTATCACACCTAAAACTTGCAAAGTGATAATTGGAGTTAACGCGACCATTGCAATAACACCATATGCATTACCCATAACATTTGCTTCTTCCATACTTGAAGATGTTTCAATTGCCACTCCAATAATTACTGGCATTACAAAAGAAACAGTCATTGGACCAGATGCAACTCCGCCTGAATCAAACGCTAATGCGCTAAATAAACCAGGACATATAAACGTTAACCCTAATGCTATGATATAGCCAGGAACAATGTAATATAAAATATCGAATTTAAATATGGCTCTTATGCCGCTTAATCCAATAGATATGCCAACGCCAATAGATAAAGCTAATAAAACCGCTAATCGTGAAATACCACCATCAGAAACCGTTTCAATTTGCTTTGTTAAAACATGAGTTGCAGGTTCACAAATAATTGTTACTAGACCAATTAAAAAGCAAATCAAAATTATTATCCAATAAGCAGATTGCCCTAATTTTTTTCCAACAAAATTTCCAAATGGCATCATAGCACCTTTAATAGCGGTTAAAAATATTACCAATCCAAAATAAGCAAAAATAAAGCCAAAAATAATTCTAATAATTTCTTGTTTTGGAAGTTTGATATAAATGGATTGATAGATGAAAAACACGATCATTATTGGTGCTAATGCCATGATAACTTCTAAAAGCACACCATAAGAAACGATTTGACCATCATCGTTAAAAAGAGGTATTAATTGGTTTTGAAAACGCATCCAGATATTTGGGTTATTGCACAATTCTTCGACGACACTAGGCGAATATTCCTTTGCGCCAGTCTTAACAAAAATTACCATTATAACCATCATCAAAACAGGACCAATAGAACTTATTGCAATCAAACCAAAACTATCTTCTTTTGAATGTTTTCCGCCTCTAACGGCTGCAACACCTGCACCTAACGCTAATAAAAATGGAACGGTTGCGCTACCAGTAGTTGCTCCACCCGTATCCCAAATTAATGGCATGAACTCTTTTTTATCTATTAATATAGCCAACGCAAAAGTAAGAGCGTGTAGCCCTAAAAGCCATAACTTTAAAGATTGATGTTTGATTATTCTTACTACACCAATCGCCACAAATATTCCTACACCTAAAGATATTAATAAAATCAATAACCAACCAGGTAAAGGAGTTTGAGTAGATAAAATCATTATAGATGGTTCAGCGCAAGTAACTAATGCGCCTAATAAAATTGTAACAATAACTACTATCCAAATATTTTTTTGTTTAGAAAGGCTTGAGCCCATATGCTCACCAACTTTTGATAAACTTCTAGAAGAACCAATATTAAAAATTGTCAACCCTATAATCAAAGCTAAACAAGCAACAAATAATAATAAATAATCATACCCTCCAGGAAGTGGCGTCAAACCACTTAAAGACAAAATTAAAATAATAAAGACTATTGGTAAGATAGATAAACTCGATGTTAAAAAACTTTTCGCTAAGCGATTTAAAGAATTCATACGTTTATATTTTAATACATGAAAAATATAATTAAATTATAAAATTACTTTTTTATTAATTTTAAAAATTCACTTGGCATTTTTGTTTCAAATTTTAAAACCTTGCCTGTCAAAGGATGTTTTATCGTCAATCGATAGGCGTGAAGTCCTAATCTTCCAATCGGGTTTTTAGGATGGCCGTATTTATCATCGCCGATTATATTATGTTTAATATCACCCATATGAACACGAATTTGATTTTTTCTTCCTGAATCAATATGAACGTCAAGCAAAGAATAATCATCGTTTTCTTTTAAGACTTTATAATGTGTAATCGATAATTTACCGTGAACTTTGTCATTGCTTGAATACATCAAATTTAGTTTGTTTTCTTTTAAATACGATTTAATAGTACCTTCTTTTTTATTTAGTTGTCCTTCAACCACTGCGTAATACCCACGATCTAAAACTAATTCATTCCAATTATTTTGAAATGATTCTTTTAAATCGTGATTTTTTACCATCATCAAAACACCAGATGTATCTTCATCGATTCTATGAACGACATATGGTCTTAGTTTTTTATCTTTGCTTAACAAGTAATCACTAATTTTGCGATAAGCGGTTTTACCTTTTTCTTTATCGGATGCAATTGTTAGCAATCCTGATGGTTTATTGATGACGATCATTTCTTCATCTTCATAAATGATATCCAAATCATTTTTTTTATGAGCATTTGCTATTGGTCTATTTGTAATGATTACGACATCTTCTTTATGTAAAGGAAAATCAAATTGCGATACCATTGCACCATTAACGCTGACCAAGTGGTGAGATAACAATCCTTTTATAGCATTTCTTCCTTGCCCTTGAATATTCTTTAATAAGAATTCTAAAAGAGTAGTTGAATCTTTAACGACGTATTCTTTTCTACCTAGATATTCTTTGGAGTAGTTATTAAATCTTTTTTTATTCTTGTTCATATGATTTTTTATCAAACACTTTCTTTTTAAAAATTAAGTTAAATAAGCAAATAAAACATGGGATGATATTTAAACAACCCATCACAATGATTCCAATAGGCATTTTTATAGCCAACCCAATTTCATATTCCCATTGTAAAGATGTAGCGACAACATAAGGATTACTTACATAGCCAATAATCAACCAAGAATAAATAATCACATTAATGCAAAATAAAATGATCAAAGAGTTTATTTGAAATTTAGTTTTTTTCTTTTTGTCATCAATAAATTTATATCCAACATACACTCCACACATGGTAGAAAATAAAATAAATGACAAATAATGTGGAATAATCAATCCAACATTTGGATCGATGAAGCCATCAAACAAAAATTTGATTCCATATAGACATTCTCCTAAAAAATAGGCACCAAATGGCAATAAAATTGCTGCTAAAACGAAATCTTTTTTATTAAATACATATTTTAAAGTGTATTTTGTAAGCGTATATTTTTTATCAAAATGTGCATAAAGGATTATGATTATTGACATCAATAAATAAAGAGAATTGAAAACTATAATATCTAAACAAAACATTGGTGTCATATTTTTAACAAAAAGTTGTCCATCAAATACAAAGACAATTGAAAAAGAAATGGCAACTATATCGAATATAGAAATGAATAATAGTAGCAATCCCAATACACGCATGAATATAATTCTTTTATTGCTTACCTTTGTAAACATGATAACGCAAAGGAAATAAAAAATAAGCAAAGGCGTAATATAGGTAAAAAAACTAGGAAGGGTATACAAAGTAGTCCTTCCAAAATATGTAATCATTGGAAGCGCTAATCTGACAGCATAAAAAGTTGATAAAGACACTAATAAAAAACCTACGGTAGCACATAAGATGCCAGCGATCATCATCTTTTGTTTAGAAAGAGCAAACATGTCTTTTATCTTTCCCATTCAATTTCAACCTCGTCATCCTCATAGCGGGATAAAATTTTTGTTAAAGTAAAATAAGATTTTTTATTTGTGGAAGCATCAAGAGTAGGTGTGGTTTCATTTAAAGTATAAAATGTGGCTCCAATCATTTCTTCATCATAATAGATGTTATCGGTCACCTTATTACCATAGATCAGTCTAATAGGATGATCATATTCTCCATAGTACCAAAGATCACATGAATTAACATGGTCGTGGCTTACTCCGATTCCAACTGTAGAATTAAGTTCAAACATTTTATTAACTAATTCGGAGTTTTCATTTGCGTAGCTAACACTTTCTTTATATAGACAATAATTAAATTCGTCTTTTTTTGTCTCATTCATCTTCGCGCCAAATTCATT
Source organism: bacterium (assembly GCA_019421105.1). Classification (GTDB taxonomy): domain Bacteria; phylum Bacillota_I; class Bacilli_A; order RFN20; family CAG-826; genus CAJOOD01. The sequence goes on along the minus strand of JAHZFY010000042.1, from coordinate 1,271 downwards.
GATAGCTAATTCGAATTCTAAAGTTGGGATATGGAAAAAAGCTAATGAAGGAGAAGTAACACCACCATTTAATTCTTTAAAATGGTTCACCATTCTTTCATACCACTCAACTTGATCATCATGGAATGTATCATAACCTGAAAAAATAAATGAATTAGAGTCCATAATGTATATTTGAAACATGGACTTATCCATGTGTTTTAAATCGATAACATAATTAGAATTTCCATAAACATCATCGTTATCTAAATCAACAAAGACAGCGTTTTCAGATTTTTTTAATTCTTCTTTAATAAAATTAGGAGCATAGCTTCCTTGTAAATCATGATTACCATAAGTGAAAGCATAAGGAATATTTAAAGAATCAAAAAAATCAAAAGCTTGAATGACAACATCTTTAGTCGCATTCATAAAAGTATCCCCGCTCAAGATTAAAAGATTTGGTTTGCCCATTTCATATGGAATCCCATTAGCAAGTGAATAGGATTTAATAGCCTTTTCAATATATTCAAAATCTCTTTGTAGATAAGACGCTCTAGAAAGGTGAATATCCCCTAATTGGCAAATTAAAAATTGATCATTATAAGTCATTTCTAAGACATAGTCTTTACTTGGATAATGAATGCCTTGATAAGAACAACTACAAGCTAAACTCATCAAAGTTAAACTAACAATAGCGTGTCGATATAATTTCATATCTAGATTTTACCATATTTTTACTTTAGATTGTTTACTTTTTTAATTACCATCTTTGCAAATAAATAAGCAACATTTATGCCGGTCACTTTTTCAAATTCTTTAAAAAATGAGTTAGAATTTATTTCGCATAATATCGGTTCATCTTTTTCGCCAAATAATAAATCTACACCCGCATAATCTATATTTAATTCGTCTATAATTTTTTCAACAAAATCGATGTATTTTTTACTTAGTTCAATTGGTTTAGAATCCGCGCCATCATGAAAATTTGAGCGAAAATCATTTGGATTATATCTTTCGAAAGCACCAATTAATTTTTTATCACAAACCAAACAACGAATAGATCTACCATAGCTTGAAGTGATGTATTCTTGGAAAAGCAATGGCTGAGATTTCATCTTGTTATAAGCAAATAAAAACTCTTCATCGTTATTTACATACATCATATTTAGTCCTAATGAACCATATACACCTTTTATTAACAATGGATAGTCGATATGCTTTTTAACATTTTCCATTACATTTTTATCTTGAATGTCTTTATCTTGGACAACTAATGGACCTGAAATCGT
>JAHZFY010000041.1:5695-9846 GCA_019421105.1 bacterium | reverse complement strand
TAAATGATCCAAAATAAGTTTATGAGTATTTTCGTTTGTGTAAGTTAAATAACATAATTCTTGTTCATCATATGGTACAAAACTTTTTGTTTCATAAGAAAATGCAAGGTTACCAAAAGTCCCATATTGAGGAATTGTTTTACTAAAATCGATGGAATCTTTTTTTATTCTTTGAGGTGTTCCAGTTTTTAAACGATATATACCTATACCCATGTTTTTCAAATTATTACTTAAACCTATAGATGGACTTTCTCCATCAGGGCCACCTTTTTCTTTTGTATGACCAATTAAAATATCACTTTCCATGTAAGTTCCAGTTGATAAAATAACTGCTTTTGAAGTAATTTTTTTACCATCTTTTAAAACTACTCCAAAAACAGTTTTATCATCGTGAAGTAAATCTATAACTTCACCTTCTAAAACAGTCAGATTAGGACAATTTAAAGCTTCGTTTTGCATCCTGTTTGGATAATCAAGTTTATCTTCTTGTGCTCTTAGACATCTAACCCCAGGTCCTTTGCCAGTATTTAGCATCTTCATCTGAAGATACTCCTTATCCGCAATTTTTCCCATCATACCGCCCAAAGCATCTATTTCTCTAACAACAATACCTTTTGCAGAACCACCAATTGAAGGATTACAAGGCATATTGCCCATCATTTTGATATTCAAAGATATCAATAAAGTATTCATGCCCATATGAGCACAAGAAAAACTTGCCTCTAATCCAGCATGTCCTCCACCAACAACGATTATATCAAAATCATTCATTATCCAACGCTACCTTCCATATCCATTTTAATTAATGCATTTAATTCAACAGCATATTCCATTGGCAATTCTTTTGAAAAAGGTTCAATAAATCCCATAATAATCATTTGAGTTGCGTCTTTTTTTGATATTCCTCTAGACATTAAATAAAATAATTGGTCTTCATTAATTTTTGAAACCGTAGCCTCATGTTCAATATATGATGTGTTATTTTTTACTTGATTTGTAGGTATAGTATCGGACTTAGAAATATCATCTAAAATCAAAGTATCGCATTCAACATGTGAACGACAATTTTTAGCATCTTTATGATGTCTTACTGTACCTCTATAATTTGATACGCCACCATTTTTAACAATTGATTTAGAAATGATAGTTGAAGTTGTATCGTCTGCTAAATGAATCATTCTTGCACCGGCATCTTGATATTGACCTTTGCTGGCAACAGCAATGCTAATGCAAGTTCCTTTAGCACCTTTTCCTGCTAAGATACAAGCAGGATATTTCATATTAGTTTGACTACCAATATTCCCATCGATCCAATCCATCATTGCATCTTCATAACAAATTGCTCTTTTTGTGACTAAATTAATGATATTAGTAGACCAGTTTTGAACTGTAGAATAACGACATTTTCCACCTTTTAAAACAATGATTTCAACAACAGCGGCATGTAAAGATTCTTTAGAATAAATAGGTGCGGTGCATCCTTCTACATAATGAACGTCTGCACCTTCATCAACGATGATTAGTGTTCTTTCAAATTGTCCAGATTTTTCATTGTTAATTCTAAAATATGATTGAAGTGGTTTTTCTAATTTAACGCCCTTTGGTACATAAATAAAAGAACCACCAGACCAAACCGCACCATTTAAAGCAGAGAATTTATTGTCAGCAAAAGGAACGACAGTGCCAAAATATTTTTTGAAAAGGTCAGGATACAATTTTAAAGCCATATCTGTCGATAAAAATATAACACCTTTATCTTGGACTTCTTTTAACATATTATGATAGACAACTTCGGATTCATATTGAGTTGAAACGCCAGCTAAATACTTTTGTTCAGCCTCAGGAATACCAAGTTTTTCAAATGTATTTTTAATAGTTTCTGGAACATCATCCCAATTAGATTCTTCTTTATTTGAAGGTCTAATAAAATAGGTAAAAGAATCGAAATTGATATCTTTTAAATCTGGTCCAAAATTTGGTAAAGGCATCGCTTTAAATGCATTATATGCTTTTAAGCGATATTCAAGCATCCATTCTGGTTCATTTTTATATGAAGAAATTTCTTTGATGATGTCTTCATTTAATCCAACTTTAGTTTTTAAAATAGATACATCTTCATTTTTAAAACCAGTTTTTATTTGTTCTTGAAAAATTAAATCTTTATTTTTGTCCATCTTCAATCAACTCCTTTAATCCAGTCCAACCTATGGTTGCACATCTAATTCTAGCAGCTTGTTTTGAAGTATTTATAAAAACGATTGCTTCATCTAAAACTTCTTCATCAAATGGTTGTTCATGAATCATATTCAAATAATTGTCTATGATGTTATTTGCTTCGGAAGTTGTTTTATCAACGACTAAATCGCACATGATATCAGTACTAGCAGTAGAAATAGTACAAGCGACACCATCCCAAAGACATTGTGTAATAACACCATCTTTTTCTTTTAGATATAAAGTGATATCGTCAATGCAGTTATCTGATGACATATGAATAGTTTTGTATTCATTAACATCATTTGGTTTTCTTTTATTATGAGGGTTTGCATAATGATCCATAATGATCATTTTCATTGTATTATTATCCAAAATAGGCATCTAAAATATCTCCTTTCTCTTTTAAAGCAGAAACAATAGCGTCAATATCTTCTTTTGTAGTATATAGGTAAGTAGACATCCTAACAGTTGCTACTTCATTTAAAAAATCAATCAATATCTTTGCACAGTGTTGTCCACTTCTGACAGCGATTCCTTTTGAATTTAAATAAGTTGCTTCATCTTGAGCAAAAACTCCTTTTTTATTAAAAGTGACAATGCCTGTTGCAGATTCTTTGTTATAAATAATTAAATCATCGATATCTTTTATTTTCTCGAAGAAATATTTTTTTAACATTTCTTCATGAGCATATATGTTATCCATTCCAATAGATTCTAAAAATTCAATTGCAGCTTTCAATCCAATTATGCCAGCTAAATTAATTGTGCCAGCCTCAAATTTTGTTGGAGGATTTAAATAAGCAATATTTCCACACATATCAAATTTTGAATTCATTCCTCCACCTGTTAAAAATGGATCCATATCTTTTAATAATTCAAAACGGCCCCATAAAACTCCAATCCCAGTAGGTCCGCACATTTTGTGACCTGAAAAACTTAAAAAATCAATGTCTAAATCTTTGACATCTGTTTTGATGTGTGGGACTGATTGTGCACCATCAACAGCAATCAAAGCACCATATTCATGAACCACTTTTGCTAGTTCCTTGACAGGGGCAATATAACCTAAAACATTTCCAATGTGAGCAATTGACACAATTTTAGTCTTTTTTGAAATAACTTTTTTTAAATTTTCGACAGTCAATCTTCCATCCTTATCTAAAGGAATATAATTAACTTTACATCCAGTTAACTCAGAGATGCGAAACCATGGTAAAACATTAGAAGCATGTTCAGCTTCTGAAATTAAAACCTCATCATCTTTTGTTAAAAATTTTAATCCATAGCCATAGGCAATTAAATTAATTGACATCGATGTTCCACTAGTAAAAACACATTCTTTAGATTCAGCGTTAATAAATCTAGCTACGGTTTTTCTTGCGTTTTCTACTTCAACATCCATGTTGTAACATAAATCATAATCACCTCTATGGGAATTAGAAGTTATATCTTCATAATATTTTTTTACCGCATCAATTACACAATATGGTTTAAAACTAGTCGAAGCATTATCTAAAAAAACAAGTGGTTTACCTTGCATAGTTTTTGTGCCATCTAACATTGGGAATTGTTTTCTTAATTCATAAACATCGTACATAGATTAAACCTTCTTTTTCATTAAATTTTCAATCTCGTCCATGAGGGTAGTGTTTTCAAATTTTTTGATGATTGGATTAAAATAACCACTAATAATTAATCTTTTTGCTTCGCTGACACTCAAACCTCTAGAAGTGAGATAGAATAGATGTTCTTCATTCATTTGACCAATACTAGCAGAATGAGATGCGACAACATCATTTTGATCGATTTTTAAAACAGGTTTTGCAATACCATCAGAACTTTCATCCAATAACATTATTTTCGCATTTTGAACTGTATTGCTTTTCTTTGCATTAGCATTAATGAAAGAAGTGCCAGCAAACTCTAAAATAGAA
>JAHZFY010000041.1:0-5685 GCA_019421105.1 bacterium | reverse complement strand
TTAGCAATTCCATAATTATCAACAAAACCGCTTGTATTATCAAAAAGATGATTGATATTAATATCAAATTTTTTCTTATCGCTATTAGATGTTAAAGAAGCCATTTTAAACGAACCTCTTGTATTAGCATTCAGTAAATCAACATCAAATCTAAAAGATAATTTTTCATCGCTAAAATCTAATAAGTTTACATCAATTGAGGATTTATTATATGTTTTTGCATTGATTTTAACTACATTTGCATGGTTTTTAATTAAAACTTTTAAACTTACATTTGAATCATTATCTAAAATTATATTTAGGCGTTCTAAATGATTTTCAATTTGTAAAACAATAGAAAAACAAGCCCCATTATCCACTTTAATGGTATCGATGTTTTTGAGCTTTGGAGCATCTAAATAAAAGATATTATCAAGTTGATCTTTACCATCAAAAGTTAAAATATTTTTCATATTTTGTTGTAAATCTTTATTTAACATTTTTGCTTATTTCCTTTGTAGCACAAACACCGATTGAAACAGTGTTCATAGGCTTATCTTCTTTTTCAATGTTGATACCATGTTCAGTCTTTAAAAATTCATATCCATTTTTATCAATTCTTTGAATCAATTCCGGGCCACCTTCTAAAACAATTCTACCATTAATCATAATTGCAGATTTTGTTGGGTTGATTAAATTGAATAATCTAGCATAGTGAGAAATTACTAAGAAACTGCGTTCATCATTTTTCATGTCCACTATTACTTTTGAGACATCGTTGATAGCATCGACATCCAATCCAGAATCAATTTCATCTAACATGCAATAATTAGGTTCTAATAATAGCATTTGAAGTATCTCATTACGCTTTTTTTCACCACCAGAAAATCCTTCGTTTAAATTTCTATTGGCTAAATCCATTGGCATGTTCATTTTCATTGCAGCGTTAGACAACATTTTGTAAAATTGATACAAACTAACAGGTTTTTCTTTTCTAACATTAACTGCAGACTTTAAAAAATCAGCATTAACTACGCCAGGAACTTCGCTAGGATATTGCATAGCAAGAAAAATGCCTTTTCTAGATCTTTCACTTGGATCTAAATTAGTTATTTCTACACCATCACAAATGATTTTACCTTCAGTAATTTCATATTTTGGATGACCCATAATAGCATTTAAAAGAGTGGATTTACCATGACCATTAGGACCCAATACAGCGATAGTTTCTCCTGGATTAACAGTTAAATTAACACCTTTCAATATTTCTTTTCCTTCTACTTTTACATGTAAATTTTCAATAATTAAACTTCTCATTTTGACACCTCAAATCGCTAAAAATAATACAATAAATCTCGATATTATACAAATAAAACGATAAAAAGTTTTATTAAAAATAAATTCTTAGGCGAAATATATGACATTTTTTTAATAAATTAGCATTTTCTTGTTGCATAAAAAACTCGTAATATATAAAATATTAACGCTATACAAATTAAGGAGGTCGCACTGATGAAACACAATAAACTATCAATTTCTATAGTTTCTGCTTTCATTGCTGCATTAGGATTAACTGCATGTTCCAACGTGACTTCTAGCGACAAATCAATTGTCACCTTAAAAGGTTATGATGGCAACACCATCTCAATTGATGCTGACGCTATCTACAACAAGTACAAAGTCACAGAAGATGGAATTTCCAGTTTCTACCAAGCAATTCTCGAAGTAATGATTCGTAATTATTTCGAAACAAGTGATGACGCTGATGTTAAATCTAATTTAGAACAATTTAAAATTTCTGCTAGAAATGACGTCGCGGCAGACAAAGAAAAAGCCCGTGAAAACGCTGAAGCAAATGATACTAGCTATGATAAAGAGTGGGAAGCAATCTTAGCTAATGAAGGCGTTGAAGACGAAGAAGGCTTATATCAAAAACACTTGTATTCATATGAAAAAGAAGAATATCAAGATAAATATTTTGAAACAAATAAGCAATCTTTAACAAGTGAATACATTGGTTTTAATGATGACGGTACTGAAGCTACTACAGAAAAACATGAAGCTATGTACCCATATCACATCAGACATATCTTAGTTAAGACTACCGCTTCTGCAACCGATTATGTCACTGGAGAAATCACTTCTGCCGAAGCACAAAGATTAAATACAGTCTATGAAGCTTTAGTTGACGGAAGAAATACATTTGGTCAAGTTGCATATAGCTGGAGTGAAGATGGTTCGGCTTCTAGTTATGGAGACGCTGGAATCATGACAACTAAAACATCCTTTGTTAATGAATTTAAATTAGGCGTATATGCCTATGACTGCGTATATGGTGCTGGTGTAACTGGAAACGCAAGTAAAGATGGCGTCTTAGGTCTTAACGGATCATTTAACGAAGAAACAACTGTCACTGTCAAAGATAAATTAAATGATATTGGCCTTGCAAAAGTACCATATGAAGTCTTTGAATTCTTAGGTGATAAATACGACAAAGAAAAATCTGACGCTGGTTTAAAAGTTAACGATGGCGTCGCTAAATATTTCCCACGTAATATTATTTGGAATAACTATTTGAATTTGCACAACCCATTTGTTATTACAGATGAAGATGTCGCAGATATGAGTTATACAAAACCACAAGAAGCCAAACCAGGCAAAACAGGCTTTAGAACAATTAAAGAATTAGAACCTGTTGTTGGAACTGGTACAAAAGTCTTAACAGACGAAGATGGACGTGTAATCATCGGTGTTAGAAGCGAATTTGGTATTCACTTCATGATCACTGAAAGAACACCATTTGAAACCACCGGTACAATTGTTGGTTATGAAGCTAACAATTATAAATATGACGACACAACTATCAATGAATATTATACAACCTACAAACCAGGTGATCCTCAGTATCCACAAACTGCTGATAAAGTTGATAAAATCACATATGTTAACTTTATGAAATCTGAAGATTCAACATATTCTAGCCGTGCTACAACTGTTGAAAATGAAATCAAAGGTTTCGATGAAATGTATGACTATCGTATTTTTGAAGAATTAGTTGCTAACGATCAAATTCAAATCAATGATCCAGAAGTAGCGGATTCCATCAATAGATACATTGATCAAAAACGTCAATACAATGCATGGAATGCTGAAAAAACATTGAATGATTCATGGAATTCATATTTAGATAAAATTGCATTACAATATGAAGTTCGTGGTGTTGAAAACGGAGGAGATTTGGACAACTCCAAACGTTTAGTTAAAGTTACTTGTGGTATTAACTTTGGTGACTATGATCCAAATGATCCATTATGGAAAGAAGGAGGAGCTTGCTACTATGAAGACTAAGATGCTACCATTATTGCTCTTATCTACATTTCTTTTAGGAGCTTGTTCTAACGAAATTCACACAAGACCTAGCGACTATGATAATCCATTAGTTGTTGACAAAGGTGCTGATTCTTTAGGCACAGATGTTTCTAATAACATCGCAAAAATCATCTATGATGCAAAATTAGATTCAGGAACAGTTTCAAAAGACGTTTTAGATGAGGTTTTATATCAAATTTCAATCTCTATCTTTGGTGATTACGAAACATTAAGCGGATTAAAATTTGATGGCACAGCTAATGCTGCTACTGACGAATTTATCAATAATCACAAAGTTTATTGGATTTTAGATGAAGAAGGCAATCGTTTAACTGACGAAACTGCTAAAGAAAAAGAAAGAACAAAAGTTAAACTAACTGTTCAAAGAATCAATGAAAGAATCGCTGAAGAAATGTTTAACGAAGCAAAAGGCGATTCTTATCAAAGAAATGGTTACTTCTATGAAACAGATTTATTAATGTCTTTAAGAAATTCTGTTTATGACGTTGCTAACCCATTAGATGATGCTAATAAAGCAAAATTACACGATAAATACTTAATCGTCCCTGAATTAAAAGCAGAAGATGTCTTCACATATTCTGATTGGGAAGATGCAAGTGCTTTAGATGGCTTATTAACAAAAGAATTCTATACAAGCTATATCGAAATCAAGCACATTCCAGAAATCTATCGCGATTTATTAGTAGAACAATATTTATTTGATTCTAACTATTCTACAATAGGTCGTGCGTATGCACGTGAAGTTAATATTATAAGTATTACAAAAAGAGACTCTGCTCCATTATTAGCAGGTAACTTAATGAATTCTTATATTGAAAACTTCATCAATACTGATGATGCTGAGTTAGCTGCAAAAGCAGACTTTGATATCATCTCTAAAGCTTGGAGAGGATATAACGTATCCACTACTGACAAAGACTTCAACGGCAACGAATATCAACAAGCTGCTGCATTATTAGAAGATGCAGGTGCAACTGCTGCTACTTATGCTGATAGTGAAGGATTTGTTGGTGAAAGTGTCAATTATTGGGAAGGTACTTCTTATGGTGATTTATATACTGATTTAGGTAAAGTGTATAAAGATCCATTAAAAACAAATACTGAAATTGAAAACTCATTCACAAACAATGGTGAATACACAATCGCACAAGGCGTTCAAAACAAAACTAATGACATCCGTAAAGAAGCTTACGTTACTGATGGATGGCATATTCGTAATGGTGGTTTATCCACATTAAATGAAACAATTCGTACTCGTTTATTTAACATCGGTGTTGCTAACGCTTTAGCAGATGAAAACTATCCAGATAGATTTGCTGAAGATGGCACATATTCTAATAACCCAGAAGGCGAAAATAACTACGTTGCTAAAATCCATGGCAAATATTATTTAAAACCTGTCACAACTGAAAGAGTTGATGAAGATGTTAGATTAAATGATATGTTATGGATTGATAAAGATGCTGGTACATATACTATCGTCGAAATCACTGAAGCAGTTTCTTCTTCAAGATTAGCATTAAACAGCTCCACTAACTATGAAGCTACCGATGGATTTGAAGCTATGGAAACAATTGCACATGATGTTGCAAAAGAAATTGCTAAAAATGATTCTTATATCAATTTATCTACTCAATACTGGTTAAAAGCGGCCTCCATCGCTTACCACGATGATACAATCTACGAATATTTCGAAACTAATTATCCAGATTTATTTGAAGAAGAATAGTTGATGCATTAACTAAAAGAGCGGATTTCCGCTCTTTTTTTGTTATCAAAATATATTTAATTTATAGCTATTAAATAATATAATAAGATATAGGAAAGAAGGTGTTTAAAATGAAAAATTGTATCTTCTGCCAAATAGCCAACGGGACAATCCCGTCACATAAATTATATGAAGATGATGATGTTTTAGCTTTTCTTGATATTTCCCAAGTGACAAAAGGTCATGCTTTAGTTATCTGCAAAGAACATCATGAAAACTTCTTATCCACTCCTAAGGAATTAGTTCATAAAGTAATGGATATCGCTCAAAGAATTGGGCAAGTTCAAATTCAAATGTTAGGAGCAAAAGGAGTAAACATCGTTTCAAATTGTTATGAAGATGCTGGACAAAGTGTCATGCATTTCCATGTTCATGTCATCCCTAGATATGGTCGTAAAGATTCATTCATATTAGAGATGAAAGACAATTCAAAGCAAGAATTAAATTTACCAGCGATTGCTGATCAAATTAAATTGCAATAATCATCTTCTAAAAGGGGCTGTTAAGAAACTAAAGTGTTTCTAACAGCTTTTTTTGTACTTATAAGC
>JAHZFY010000040.1:272-10313 GCA_019421105.1 bacterium | reverse complement strand
GCGTTTCTATCATCTTGATTAGATATATAGACCTCATATAAAGATTCTAAATCTTCAAAAGTATGTACAGGATATCCTCCATTTATTTTGAGTTCTTGTTCCATATTTTCACCACTACTTACTAAATAACTCAATCTTATATATCAAACTAGAATATACACCGGTATTAATTTTAAAAGAGGTTTGTTCATCTACTAAATCAAATGTTGCGACACTAATAATCGGAGATATTTCATCTTCATTTTGTTTAGTATCCAATTTGACATATTTTTTATCATTAATATTGATTGCGCTTTCAACGCACACCAATATATCTTTTCCTAAATCATAGTCGTAACGTTTTGAATAAAAAGGAGAGGCAAATATTTTGACATATCTAAAAGAAACATTGAAATTAATATCGACGTAGCCTTTATTTTTGCCGTTCCAATCCAACAATAAGCCATTGCGGGAAGCATATGTATTTTCATGTTGAATAGAAGCAATTAAATCATCTCCGGCTTTGATGATTTCTTTAATTTCTTCCGGTGTAGAAAAAGAATGAGTATTATAATTGACATTATCAAAATCAATCGTATATTTTGTTCCAGTTTCGCTAATTTTATCTCCACTGCCTTCATAAAATTCTAATTCTTCTTTTTCACTATTAGGATATGAAGAAAAAATAGGACCGCTAGGTGTTTTAGAGATACTACATCCTGTCATCAATAAAGGAAACAACAAAAAAAGCACAGTTTTTTTCATATTGATATAATATCAAAAAACAAATTTAATTTGTAGATGGTTTATATTTTTTAACTAAAAATTGAACATTGCCATATCCACGATATACATAAAAATTTATATTACCAGTCATATTGATGTAATCGTTTTTTAACATGTCTTCTTTAGAAATATTAAAGGAAACTAGTTTTGAATTTTGCCCAAGTGTTGTTAATAAATGTTCACCGGTTTTGTTGAATATTAAAGAAGAAGTTTTAATTCCTTTTACTTCTAGTAAAGGTTGTTTCCATTCTTCTCCAAAAGGTGACAATGTATCAATTAAACGATAAGTTGATAAATTAATATCTGTTAAATTGATGCTGATAGTTTTTTCTTTTGTTTCGATAACAGGATGTATTTCACATTGCTTAATAAAATTATCCTTGAATGTTTCAAAATCATCTTTTCGAATAGACAATCCACCAGCATAAGCATGACCACCCGCATTTAATAATAAAGATTCTAATTCTTCAAAACATTTGACGATATTAAAACCTTCCATGGAACGACATGAACCTTTTAAAAGGGTTTCATCTTTGCTATCTTTTGTAAAAACGATGACCGGTTTTTTATATTCATTCATCAATTTATTAGCTAAAATTCCAATTAGACCTTCTTCAACATCTAAAATTGTCACGATACCAGCTTTATTTAAATCGTCTTCGTTTAAATCAAAGTTGATGTTTTTAGAAATATTTTTTCGATTTTCGTTAATTTGATCAATATCTTTATAAATCTCAAATACTTTTTGCTTATCATTAGAAGTTAAAAAAGGAACTAGCATGTTAATTTTGTTCGTCTTTAATATACGTCCTACTGCATTTATTTTAGGTGACATTCTCATGCCTATCGACATGTAATTAAATTCATCGCCTTCTTTTAATAAATCTAAAGCCCAATATTTACCAGGTTCATAAATTTGGGTGGCAATTCTTACAAGATCTCTATTAAAATCTTTTAAAGGCATCATATCGCTAATTATCGATATAGCTCCAAGAATTAATAAATAATTATTAATATTTCCTAAAAGAGCATAGGAAAACATAAAACTGCAAAAGCCAGCCGAAGTTGCTATATCAGAAAATTCAGACACAAATGGATGGATTATAGCGTCTGCAATAGGCAAGGTTTCACCTTGTTGATGGTGGTCGATAACAACAACATCAAGTCCATTAGATTTACAAAACTCAATAGCTTCAAACGCAGTGATACCATTATCAACAGTGATTAATAATTTATATCCTTTTTCGATTATTTGCTTTGCTCTTTCAATGGTTAATCCATATCCATCAATATATCTAGATGGTATGTAATATCCAGGAGTTACACCTAAAGATTCTAACGCTTTAAAAACAATGCTAGTCGACATGATTCCATCGCAATCATAATCGCCATAAATCATTATTTTGTTATTTAAGTTAATGTGTTTTTTAACTAGCTCAATTGCCTTATCCATTCCTTTAAATAAAAAAGGATCTTTAATGTCTTTTAAAGTTAAAGGACGAGTTAAGTAATCGTATTCTTCTTCGCTTATATTAAAATATTCTAATAATTGTAAATAAAGTTTTTCCATATTTGCTATTATAACAAAAAAGACTGCTAAATAGCAGTCTTAATTTAATTAATCATTAATTCCAATGAATATAGCTTCTTCTGGTTCAGCAGAATTTTTCTTAACAGCTTTTCTTTTACGTTTATGTTTTAAAGTAGGTTTTTTAATATTCATTTTCTTCAATAATTTGTATAAAGCGTGTGAGGTTGGAGATAACAACAAGGTTACAAACACCAATGACACAACACATCCTAATAAAACAAATCCATAAATTGAAGCAGTTGCACTAGGACCAAATCCAAAGAAGTTTAACGCTAAATAAATGCCGACAGCACCAAAGACTAGAACAGGTGCTAAAGCTAATGAATTAGCTCTTTCAACGATAAATAATCTATTCTCAATCGTATTGTCTTTATTTTTAACAATATCTTCAGCAAGCATTTCTTTTTCTTTGTTCATGATGATAATCGCTAATGCAAAGGCGAAGACTATAACTGCAGGTAATGCGATGAATAAATTTAATCCTAAAACGAATCTAGATAAACTTAATACGCCAACCGTGATAATACCAGATAAGCCGGTAACCAACATGCTAGATAATCCTTTAGAGATGCCATATCTTAAGATCAAGTATAACATTGTGAAGGCTGCGCCAACACTAACAGAAATAACTACCCATGTGTAATCAGGTTGTTGTGCACTTACAAGTGTGCCAACTTTTAATGAAGCAGAAGCATTAAAGTCAACGTCTTCATCACTTAAATATGAATCGAAGACTTCAGATAATAATAGTTCGCTTGTGACAATATTAGTCAAAGTGCCATCTTCATTAATAACACCATTATTAGTAATGACAGCAATTTCATCACCAGTGTAATTATCAGCTAAAGTAGCAACAATATAAGTATATGTAACTTGAACTTTATTTTCGGTTTTAACATGTTCATAAGCATCAATAGAATCAAGTTCTAATTGAGTGTAGTGTTTTTTAACACTGCTATCTGCATTAACTTCGTCGATGTTATCAATGATGTAAGTACCTTTAATTAAATTTTCAACATAAGGTAAATCAACAGTTGAATCTTTAGTTGTTGTTTCAACATATAAGTATGTATTTTCAACGCTATAGTTACCTTGATTGAATACTATACCATCATTTAATACACCAAATGTAATCGAACCAGCTAATGCTGCAACACCTAATACGGCACCGATAATTCCAAATGTCTTTTTGTGTTTGAAGACTTTAACATCTTGGAATGGACCATAATATGATTGTTTTTCTTCATTTAAAATATTAGGAACTTTTTTAGGCTCAACGCCAATAACTTCATATTTACCAGTAAATTTAGTTGTGTTTGTTAATAACCACATCAAGCCTTTTAAGCCTAATGTATTTAACACTAATGAAGCTAAACCACCAAATACAGCTGCTGATGCAAAGCTGACCATTGTTGTTCCACCGAGCCAGAAAACGCATGCACCAACGATGATTAATACAACATGTAAGTCAACGATAGGCAATAAAGATTTTTTGCTACCTTCAGCGTTTGCTTTTCTTAAAGTTCTTCCTCTATAACATTCCTCTTTTGTTTTGGTTAAATAAATAACACCAGAAAGCATAGAAACTAAAGCAACACACATGAATCCGATGATGGCTGCAGTATTAAATTCTACTGTAAATAGTAATGATAATAATAAGCCGATATAAACAGAACAAATCGATAAGGATGCAATTGCAACTGCGCCCCAACGATAAAACACTGCTAAGACTAAAGAGATAATCAAAATTGCAAAGATTGTAGCAACCAAAGTTCTTGACCATGCTACATTTTCTCTCATTCCATAGGAAACAAGATTTTCAAAATAAGCAGGAACTTTTGTTTCATAAATATATTCAACATTAAATGGTAATTCTTCTGAATTTAATAAGTTGATAGTATATCTAGCCATATGGCTTGCATACATCATTTCCGCAGTTGAAGCACTACCATCATTATTTTGGTCGACATTGACACTTGTAGCAATAGCGTTTTCTTCTTCATCTAAATAGATGTTAGAAATATCAAATTGCATCAAGTATTTATCTTCATATTTTGTTTGATCGTAATCGTCGCTTCCTTCAACTAAGCTAGAGATTGTATCTTCTCCTTCGATGAAGTTATATGCTAAATAGACATATGTTGAAGTATCAACAGGATTTTCTGGATCGGTATTAGAATCTTCTGCGTCTTGTTTAAGTTTTTTTGCTTCTTCAATGACAGCTTGGAATTCTTCGCTTTCCTTATTAACAGGAATGACAACTGTTGGATAATAATTGATGAATGTCACATAAGCATCTTTTGTTGTATCCATGAATTCATCACCGATTGCAACAACGTTAGTTTTAGTACCTAAAGCAAATGCACCATTAAACGATAAATAACGTTTTAATTCGCCATAATATCCTTCTTGTTCTTCAGATAAAACAACTTTAACAGTATCGTGGCCTTCGGTGACTATGTCGTAGCGAGTTTCACCATAGATTTCCAATCTCTCTTGCATTGTTTCAGCAATTTGCAAAGCAGCATCATCAGGTAATTCTTCATTATCTTCATCGCTAACTCTAAAAACCAAGGCACGACCATCAGTGTATTCGATATTAGTTTTTGCCTTAGTAAATGCTGAGTTAAAAGTAACGCCAACTGTCGCAAGACCAGCAAGTGCTAAGGACATATAAGCTATAAATCTTCGCATAATTATCAGTTCCTTTTCCAATTATAATTAAATAAACACATCCAAAGAATGCTAATTTAATTTACTACAATTATATATATAATTCAATGTTTTTTTATTATATAAATTTTTTAAACCATAAAAAACATTAAAACAATGAGATTTTTTCAAATGTTTATATGCTTTTTCGCTGACCACTCTTCCTTTTGGTGTTCTATTTACAAAGCCAATTTGAATCAAATATGGCTCGTAAACATCTTCAAGGTTAGTAGTTTCTTCTCCAATTGCAGAAGCAATAGCTTCTAAACCGACTGGACCGCCTTTAAAACGGTCAATAATAGTCAAAAGGTATCTAATATCAACATCATCTAAGCCAACACCATCGACTTTTAAAGCGGTCAATGCTTTTAAAGCGTGGGCAAGCGTAATATCATTTTCGCCTTCAAAATTAGCGAAGTCTCTGACTCTTTTAAATAATCTATTTGCAATTCTTGGCGTTCCTCTTGATCTTTTTGCAATCTCATAAGATGCTTTTTCATCGATGGAACAATTAAAAACTTTTGCAGTTCTAATAATAATTTTTTGAATTTCATCAACTGTATAAAAATTGATTTTTTCTGAAATTCCAAATCTTGCTCTTAAAGGTGAGGTTAAATCCCCCGCCCTTGTAGTTGCACCTATTAAGGTAAAAGGTGATAAAACAACCGTTAAAGTCTTTGCGCTCGTATCTTTATTTATTACTAAAGAAATAGAAAAATCTTCCATCGCCTGATATAAAATCTCTTCAACTACACGAGGAAGACGATGTATTTCATCTATAAATAAAATTTCGCCAGGTTCTAGATCAGTTAAAATCGTGGCTAAATCACCTGGTTTTTCAATTGAAGGTCCTGAAACAACTCTAATTGGTCCATGCATCTCATTAGCTATGACATAAGCTAAAGTTGTCTTACCTAAACCAGGTGGACCATAAAATAAGCAATGGTCCAATGTTTCTTTACGATTTAAAGCTGCGCCAATAAAAACACGTAAATTACTTTTCAAATCTTCTTGACCAACATATTCATCTAGTCTTTGGGGTCTTAAAGTAATTTCATCTTTTATTTCGTTTTCATTGCTGTGTGCATCCATTATTCTTGACATAATTATTTTTTCCTCATCTTTTTAAGAGCGACTGCTAATATTTCTTCATTAGTTCCGCCTTCGATGTTAATTTCTGCTAATACACGATCAATTTGAGCCATTTTAAAGCCTAGTTGTTTTAATGCTTCTTTGACATCTTCATATTGATCTGGATTGCCTTTTTCCCCTGTTAATTGTCCTTTCAAATCCAAAATGATTTGAGCAGCCGCTTTTCCACCGATACCAGGTAGTTTTTTTAAATAAGCAATATTGTTAGATGATATAGCTTTCATCAGCATTTCTGGCGTAGTCGCAGATAATGCATTAATAGCTATTTTTGGTCCAATCCCTTTTACTCCAATCAACGATAAAAAAGCTTGTTTTTCTAAAATTGAAGAAAATCCAACCATATATTGGTCATCTTCTCTTACAACTAAATGGGTGTATAAAGTGATGTCTTGACCGTTTTGAAATTCTAATGGTCTAGAGACAATTACTTCGTAACCGACATTATTAACATCGATCACTAAACTATTTTGTAAAATAGCCACAACGCTTCCTTTTAAATAATAATACATAAATTACCTCATTGATTGACAAGTATAAACAATATTAAGATAAGCAAACCGATAAGACAGGTTGCAAGTGATGCAATAATAGAAATATCTAACTTATTTTTCATTATGAAACATACTCAAACTCAAAGTCCACCAATTTGACAGTGTCTCCGTCTTGAGCTCCCATTTTTTCTAATTCGTCATCGACACCAATGTTTCTTAGATGAGTGATTAATTTTAACATTCCTTCATCGCTTGAAATATTGCACATCAAATAATATTTTTCAATTTGCTCACCTTGAATGATAAAGGTATGAGCATCTTCTTTAACAATTTCAAATCCTTTACCATTTGAAGGTAGTTCATAAACTTTAACCCCTTCTTCCACATTATTTTTATCAAACATTGGAAATAATGGAGTTTTTTCTAATAGATCCATGCATGTTAAAATCAATTTATCGATATTTTCATTTGTGTAGGCGGAAATTGGAATTATCGGAACGTCGATTTTAGATTTAAATTCCTCAAATCTTTCTTTTGCTCCTTCTTCATCCATTTTTGATGCAACCACCACCATTGGTCTTTTATTCAAACCAAATCCGTATTCTTTTAATTCTTCATTGATGATGTTATAAGATTCAAATGGATCTCTTATTCCATCCATCGCCACAACATGAACAATGACGCGACAGCGTTGTATATGTCTTAAGAACTTAAGACCTAAGC
This sequence comes from bacterium, assembly GCA_019421105.1. Lineage (GTDB taxonomy): Bacteria > Bacillota_I > Bacilli_A > RFN20 > CAG-826 > CAJOOD01. The sequence goes on along the minus strand of JAHZFY010000040.1, from coordinate 2,879 downwards.
CTTTGCCAGCATGAGCTCCTTTTATTAGACCTGGCAAATCCGCCATAACAAAACTGCGTTTATCTTTTAATCCAACCACACCTAAGTTAGGTTCTAAAGTAGTAAATTCATATTCAGCAATTTCTGGTCTTGCATTAGAAACCAAAGAAAGTAAAGTCGACTTACCAACGCTAGGAAATCCTACCAAGCCAACATCTGCGAGCAATTTTAACTCAAGAGTTAACTTTTTAATTTGACCAGGTTCACCATTTTCCGCAATTTTTGGAGCGCGGTTAGTCGAGGATGCAAAGCAAGCATTTCCTCTTCCACCTCTTCCGCCTTTTGCGACTAATAAAGTTTTGCCGTGTTCATTTAAATCACCTAAATACTCATGATTTGGTTCTAAATAAACAACTGTGCCAACTGGAACATCAACATAAACATCATCCATGGATTTGCCATATTTATTTTTAGGACCACCTTTTTCACCATCTGGTGCGATGATAACCTTTGAATGTCTAAAATTAAAAAGCGTGTTGATATTTTTGTTCGCTCTTAAAATAATGGAAGCGCCTCTTCCGCCGTTTCCGCCAGAAGGTCCACCATTCGGCATAAATTTTTCTCTTAAAAAGGCTATCATGCCATCTCCGCCTTTTCCTGATCTTACTTCAATTTTACTTTGGTCTATAAACATAATTTCTACCTATATTAATTATATTAATTATCAACAAAAAAGACCACAATTAAGTGGTCTTTATTAATTTTTACCTTTTTTATTCTGCTTCAATTACATTAACACGAGTTTTGCTTTTGCCAAATCTTTCGTATTTAACAATACCAGCTTTAGTAGCAAAAATCGTATCATCTCCGCCTTTTTTGGTATTAAGACCAGGATAAATTTTTGTTCCTCTTTGTCTATAAATAATACTTCCAGCGGATGCGTATTGTCCGTCAGCTTTTTTAGCACCTAATCTTTTAGATTCAGAATCACGGCCGTTTTTAGTTGAACCGACACCCTTTTTAGAAGCAAAGAGTTGAAGGTTTAATTTAAACATCATCATAATGCACATCCTTTCTTTACTTTTTAATTTTTACGTATTGTGGATAAGAATCCTCAATAGTTTCTAGTGAAGTAATTATCGTATTGATAACTGCCTCATCATAACTAGACAAGGTTCCAATCAAATTGATTTCCGCTAACCCTTCTTCAAGAGTCAATTGGAATTGCTTTTTATCTTTTATTGAGTTGATGCCACCTGTTATAACACTAGATACACCAGCGCACACTAAGTCTTTGCCATACTCATCATAATTTGCATGGCCACTAACTTTTAAAGATTTAAAATTTTGACCTTCTCTAATAATTTGAATTTTAATCATATTAAGCGTTAATTGCTTCGATGATTAAGCAAGTATAAGGTTGACGATGACCTTGTGTTTTACGTTCATTGTGTTTAGCCTTGTACTTATAGATTCTGATTTTTTTGCCTAAACCGTGTTTTTCAACTTTGGCACTGACTGTTGCGTTTTTAACATATGGGCTACCGACTTTAGCTTTTTTATCAGCGACAAGTAAGACTTTGTCGAATGTGTAAGTAGCACCAGCTTCTACATCAAGTTTTTCAACATAGATTTTTTGTCCAACTTCAACGCGAACTTGTTTTCCGCCAGTTTCAATAATTGCGTACATAATGTCCCTCCTTTTTTCTTTAGTTCACTTATGACTCGCTTTTAAGGTAACCACTTGGTTTTATATGACCTTTTCAATGCGGTTGTAGCTCGTGAGGCGACAACGTACGTAATATAACATATAGTTATATGGATGTCAAATGGTTTTACTGACATTATTTTGCAAAATGGAAATGACTCGATTATCAGCTAAAATGTAGTGATTGATCAACTTGATTTGTTCATCTTTGCATTTTTTAGATAATTCATCGGTAAAAATTATATCGTAATCCGACGGAAAAGTTAAGTTATTAGGATGATTATGAATTAGAATAAAATAATATATATTATTTTGTTTAAGAAAATTTACTATTTCTTCAATAGATACAATGGTTTTGTTTTTTGTGCCAATATAAAATTCTTTTTCAAAAGATATCGTCTTATTTTTGTTTAAGGCGACAATATAAAAATGCTCTTTTTTATCACGTTTATGCAGGATATGATACTTGATTAAAATGTTTTCTATATCTTTAGAAAGAATTTTTTCATCAAAAATAATCGTGTCGTGATATCTTTTTATAAGTTCAAAACTGGCGATGAGTTGAATTGATTTTACAATTGACATTCCCTTAAATTTGGTAATGTTTTTATATTCAGTAAATATCAATTTATCCATCCCATTAAATGTATTTATTAAATCGCAACTTATATCTAATGCCGAATGATTTTTTGTTCCACTGCCGATTAAAATCGCAAGCAATTCGTAATCGCTTAACTTATCTATGCCATATCTTAATGCTTTTTCTCTAGGTCTTTGACTTTTTATAATGTCACAAATTCTTCCCATTATTCCCAAGTAAATTTCCAACCACCTGGTATGGAAGCAGATCCTTCTCCTGATAAAAACAAACGATAGATGATCACCGCTGCTAAGGCAACCGCAATGATGGCCATGACTGT
>JAHZFY010000040.1:0-262 GCA_019421105.1 bacterium | reverse complement strand
CGTTAGGGTAATTGGTTCACCTACGTAATGATTACAACATTCCTTATACGTTAACTCGCGTTTATTCATAAAAAAACCTCCTACTACCAATAGGAGGCTTTTGCAATTTTTACTAATTATACTTAGCAAGTTTTTCTTTTAAGGTGTTTAAATTCGATTTATGATTTTCTAATTTTTCTTTTTCTAAATCGATTTTTTCTTTAGGGGCTTTTGCAATAAAGTTAGGATTGTTCAACATATTTTCACATCTTTTAATTTCTTT
>JAHZFY010000004.1:26404-26918 GCA_019421105.1 bacterium | reverse complement strand
ACACCTTATACATACATTGCCGATGGAGATATCGATGAAAATCCTATTGTAATTGATGATGCAAAAACTCTTAAGGATATTACATATTTATATGTTGGTTTTGAAAATATTAAAACAATAGATGTGTATCAAAGATCATTTTGGGATAGTTGGGGTCCAACTATTGTATTGACTATTGGTACTATCGTTGTCGCTGTTATTTTGTTCTCAGTATTTTCAAAAAGCGTAAGTGGTGCTAATAACAAAGCAATGGAATTTAATAGATCTAGAGCAAGAAGAGAAAATACTTCTAAAGTTAGATTTAGCGATGTTGCTGGTGCTGATGAAGAAAAATTAGAAATGCAAGAACTTGTATCATATTTAAAAGAACCTAAAAAATTCTCTAAATTTGGCGCAAAATTGCCTAAAGGTGTCTTATTAGTAGGCCCTCCAGGATGTGGTAAAACATTATTAGCAAAAGCTGTAGCTGGCGAAGCTGGTGTTCCATTTTATTCCATATCTGGTTCAGATTTTG
>JAHZFY010000004.1:24649-26394 GCA_019421105.1 bacterium | reverse complement strand
GGTGTTGGTGCTGGACGTGTTAGAGATATGTTTAAAATCGCAAAAGAAAATGCACCATGTTTAATTTTCATTGATGAAATTGATGCTGTAGGACGTCAAAGAGGTGCTGGTTTAGGCGGTGGAAACGATGAAAGAGAACAAACATTAAACCAATTATTAGTTGAAATGGATGGTTTCTCTGATAATTCTGGAATCATTGTTATTGCCGCGACTAATAGAGATGATGTATTAGATCCTGCATTATTGCGTGCTGGACGTTTCGATAGAAGAATCACTGTCAATTTACCTGATAAAAAAGGACGTGAAGAAATCTTAAAAGTTCACGCTAGAAATAAACAATTAGCTCCAAATATCGATTTTGAAGCACTCGCAAAAAGAACAGTGGGTTTCAGTGGTGCTGATTTAGAAAACGTCTTAAATGAAGCGGCTATTTTAGCGGTTAGAAGAAATGCTGAATGCATCAGTATTGATGATATTGACGAAGCTATTGATAGACGTATTTCTGGTCCTGCTAAATCTTCTCGTTCTTTAAGTGAACATGAAAGAAAATCAATTGCTTATCATGAAGCTGGACATGCTGTTATTGGCTTGTTTGTTCCACATTCAGATAAAGTTCAAAAAATTACTATTATCCCAAGAGGAAATACTGGTGGTCATGTATTGATGACACCTGAAAACGACCGCTTTTTGTTGACGAAAAAAGAATTAGAGGCCAGAATTGTCGGTTATTTAGGTGGTCGTACATCAGAAGAAATTTTCTTTGATGATATTTCAACCGGTGCTCAAAATGATATTGAAGTCGCAACAAGAATTGCACGTATGATGGTCACTGAATTAGGTATGTCTAAACTTGGACCTATTCAATATGAAAAAGATACTGGAAGTGTATTCTTAGGAAGAGATTACACATCAAGTCAAAAGAACTTTTCTTCTCAAGTTGCAAAAGAAATCGATAATGAAATTAGAAACATTATTGAAACTGCACATGAAAATGCAAGAAAAGTATTATTAGAACATAAAGATGATGTAATTTTAATCGCTAATACTTTACTAGAAAATGAAACAATCACTGCAGAAGAAATTGATGTTTTATTAAAAGAAAGAAAATTACCTCCAAAGGTTAAAGTTACCCAAACAGTGACTAATGATGTTGAAACTAATGCTCCTGAACAAAAGGAAACGATAGTTAAGGAATCAACTGAAGAAGTCAAACCTAATGATGAACAAGAAAAACAATAAGTTTTAGGAAGGATTTATCCTTCCTTTTTTCAGTTATTAATATGTGGAAGTTTAAAGATATCGAAGTTAAAAATAAAGTCGTATTAGCACCGATGGCAGGATTTACTTTTTATTCATATAGAAAGTTTATGTCAAATTTTGGTGTTGGGTTATTTTATAGCGAAATGGTTTCAGATTGTGGACTAATCTATGAAAATGATGTCACTCTTTCATATTTAAAAACTGATAAAGACGAACATCCATTTGGTATACAATTATTTGGCAATAACGCAGATAATATTATTAAAGCAATGGATATAATAAAAAAAGAGAATTGTCGTTGTGACTTCATTGACATTAATCTTGGTTGTCCAGTTAATAAAGTTACTAAAGCAGGTTCTGGATCAAGCTTATTAAAAGATGTTACATATCTAAAAGATATGATGAGTAAAATTTGCAAAGCATCTAGCTGGCCAATTAGTGCTAAAATAAGGTTAGGAATTGATGATAATCATATTAATTTTATG
>JAHZFY010000004.1:16908-24639 GCA_019421105.1 bacterium | reverse complement strand
GGAAGTCATTGAGGCTTTGCAAGATGCTGGTGTCAGCTTAATTGCAATACACGCTCGAACAAAAAAACAATTGTATTCTGGTAAGCCAAACTACGAATTATTAAAAGATCTAAGATTAAAGATGGATGTTCCTTTGATTGTATCTGGAGATATTTATACTCTAGAAGACGCAATTAACGCATTAAATATCACAAAAGCCGATGCTGTTATGATTGCAAGAGGCGGAATTGGTAACCCTAGATTATGTCAACAAATCGATGCCTATTATAAAGATGGAACTATTTTAAAAGACGCAACATTAGATGAACAAAAAGAATATTGTTTAAAATTAGCTAAAATGATGTGTGAAGATAAAGGCGAAGATATGGCTATGAGAATTTTTAGAAGCATTGGTCCAAGATTTTTCTCCGGTTTTAAAAATTCTAAAAAGTTAAGAGTGACTATTGCTAGCCAAGTGAGCACTTATCAACAATTATGTGATGTTGTAAATGAATTTAATGAAGAAGAAATTGAATTACAAAAGTGAATTAATTAGTTATAATTAAATAGAAAGCGAAGGTTTTTATATGGAAGAAAAACAATTATTAAACGATCAAGAGTTAGCTAGAAGAGCTAAATTAGAAAAATATGAATCTTTAGGTATCGATCCTTTTGGTCATTCATATAAAGTTAGTCATCACATTCAAGATATTAGAAATCTTTGTGGTAAAAAAACTCCTACTGGGATTAAAAGAATGAACTTAAATGTTTCTATTGCTGGAAGAATCATGGCAATTAGACGTATGGGGAAAGCTTCATTTATTAATATCCAGGATAAAACAGGAAGAATTCAATGTTACATTGGAATTAACGATATTGGCACAAAAGCATACGATTTATTTAAGATGTCTGATATTGGGGATATCGTTGGTATTAAAGGATTAATTATGACAACCAGAACTGGTGAAATAACAGTTAAAACATTAAAATTCACTCATCTTGTAAAGTCATTGAAACCTTTACCAGAAAAATTCCATGGTTTAACTGATGTTGAAGAAAGATATCGTCATCGTTATGTCGACTTAATCATGAATGAAGACGCAAAAGCAGTCGCCTTTATGAGACCAAAGATTATTCGTACAATTCAAAACTTCTTAGACTCTCAAGGATATGTTGAAGTAGAAACTTCTGTCTTATCACCAATTTTAGGTGGTGCTAACGCTAGACCATTTATTACTCACCATAACACTTTAGATAAAGATTTTTATTTACGTATTGCAACTGAATTACCTCTTAAAAAACTTTTAGTTGGTGGGATGGAACGCGTTTATGAAATCGGACGCTTATTTAGAAATGAAGGTATGGACACAACTCATAACCCTGAATTTACTACTATTGAACTATATGAAGCATTTGGTGATTTGCAAGCAATGAGAAGAATTGCAGAAAAAATGATAAGAACTATTGCAAAAAATGTCCGTGGAACTACAAAAATTGAATATAAAGGAAATATTATTGATTATGGAAAACCATTTAGATGGGTTTCTATGGTTGATTTAATTAAAGAAAAAACTGGTGTAGATTTTTCAAAGCAAATGAGTTTTGAAGAAGCTAAAGAATTAGCGGAACAACACCATATCAAACTAGATAAATTCAAAAACAGTTTTGGATATGTCGTCAATGAATTCTTTGAAGCATTCTGTGAAGAAGAATTAATTCAACCAACATTTGTTTATTCATATCCAATTGAAGTGTCACCTTTAACTAAAAAAGGTAAAGATCCACGCTTCACCGAAAGATTTGAATTATTTATCAACGGAAAAGAAATCGCAAATGCATATACAGAATTAAACAATCCACTTGATCAAAAGGAAAGATTTATTGCTCAACTTAAGGCTAAAGAATTGGGCGATGATGAAGCAAATGAAATGGATTTTGATTTCTTAAATGCACTTGAATATGGTATGCCTCCTGCTGGTGGTATGGGTATTGGAATTGATAGGTTGGTTATGCTTATCACTGGTCAAGACTCTATTAGAGAAGTCATATTATTCCCTACAATGAGAGATACTAAAAACTAACCCCCTCATCTAGATATATACCTTGGTATATGCCAAGGTTTTTTTATTTTTGCAGTCTAAAAATTTCCACCCCATCAATAAACCCTAATTACATTAGAGTTAATTTTATAGGTTGACATGGTAGGCAATGATTTTATAAATTTACACCCCCTATATATAAAGAGCCCTTAGGTAGGGGTGGTCTAAAATTTTTATACCCTATTAGAAATTTATTTTTTTACTTCGTAATATCTCATTCTTTTTTATTTAGGGGTCCAAAATCAAAATTTTATTTTTTTAATTTCTAGAATTTTTTCATTTTCTCTCCTATTAGTAGTGTAGGCGAGTATTAAATAATAAACTTTACATATAGTAGTTACTTATGTATAATACAATATGCCGTTAAGACGGTTTGCTCTCTGCTATTGGAGTTATACAATAGCCAAAAGACCAAAGGGAGGTGTACAGAATGAAAAAATATGAAATCATGTACATTTTAAGATCCAACTTAGATGAAGCAGCTCGTAATGAAGCTCTTGCTAAAGTCAACGCTATTCTCACCGATAATGGTGCTGAAATCTTAAGTGTTGATGAAAAAATGGGCTTAAGAGACTTAGCTTATCCAATTGATGATGAGTTAAAAGGCTACTATGTTGTCTTAAAAGTTAGTGCAGAAAACAATGCTTTAAAAGAATTTGATCGTTTAGTCAAAATCAACCGCAATGTTTTACGTCATTTGATTCTCGTCGATGAACAATAATTTTTAAGGAGAAATAAAAAATGATCAATCGTGTAGTTTTAGTAGGTCGCTTGGTAAGAGATCCTGAGTTAAGGAAATTATCAACTGGCAATTCTGTGTGTTCATTTACAATTGCAATTGACAATTGGATGAAAGATGCAAACGGAAATCGTACAACTTCATTTATTCCATGTGTTGTATGGGGACAATCTGCTGATAATGTTAGCAAATATGCTAGAAAGGGTAGAATGGTTGGGGTTGATGGTAGAATCGTCCAACGTAGTTATGATCGAAAAGATGGCACGAAAGCATCTATATTTGAAATTACATGTGACTCTGTTCAATTTTTAGAACCTAAAGAAGACGGAGTCAATCAATCTAATCCATCAGATGATTTCAATCAAGAAATTCATGATGATTCAAAAAATCTAGATACAATTGATATCCCTGATGATGATTTACCATTTTAGAAAGGAAATTTGTTATTATGGCTTTTAAAAAAGTTAGACCACATAAGAAATTTTGTTACTTTAAGAAAAATAATATCAAACACATCGATTACAAAGATGTTGAAATGTTAAAAATGTTTATCGCTCCAAACGGCAAAATTTCACCACGTCGCACAACTGGTACATGTGCTAAACATCAAAGAGAATTAGCACGTGCAATCAAAAATGCTCGTTACATGGCTTTATTACCATACGTTGCTGACTAATAATTACTATTTACTATTATAAAGGCCACGAAAGTGGTCTTTTTGTTTTATAAAATAGACAAAGTTTTTATTAATGTATTTTAATTAACATCATTCTTTCTTTTTTATTTGTGCCGCTATATAATGTGTGTGTCGATATAAATGAAAAAGAAATTGTGTTATCTTTTTATGATTGATATTAGTCATTGTGCTGATATCAAAATAATGATCGCCGCCCCCGAATGTTTTGTTAAACCCTAAATAAGTATCGCAAGGTACTTATTTTTATTTGTCAAAATGTTCGTCTTAATATGACACTTTGAAGGAGGAAAACTAATGAAAAGTAAAAGTGTATTGCTACTTGCTGCTGCTATATTAGGTATTACAACAGCATGTGCACCTGTCGAAAACTCATCATTGCCTGGAACAGATACCAGTCACCCAACTAGTACTAGTGAAATTAAGGTTGTTGGTATTGAAATTGTGTCTGAAGGTAACAAACAATCCATCAAAGAAGGAGAAACATTACAATTAACTGCTAATGTATATCCAGAAAACGCTTCCCAAGAAGTATTGTGGTCATCTAGTGATGAAACTCTTGCTACCGTTAATGCAAATGGTTTAGTTACTGCAGTCAAAAAAGGAACTGTTGAAATTGTTGCAACATCTAAAGTTGATGGTAATGTGAAAAAATCATTTTCATTAATCATCGAAGAAAAAGAACCAGAAGTTATTACTCCTACTGAAATTCAATTAACTACAGAAGGAAATGTTACAACTCTTAAAGCTGGAGAAACATTAACTGTTAATGCAAAAGTTTTACCTGAAGGAGCAAGTCAACGTGTTATTTGGTCAACAAGTGATGATACTGTTGCAAGTGTTTCTAGTGGTGTTGTTACTGGTTTAAAAGAAGGAAGTGTTACGATTAGTGCCACTTCAAGTGAAGTCGCAACTGTTAAAGCAGCAATTAAACTAACTGTTACCAAAGGTGATGGACCTATTACAACTATTGAATGGGATAAAATAAATTATGCAACTCATGATGAATACATGAATGCAGATAAAAATACACCATTAAAAATTAAAGGCGTTGTCACGTTTGTCAGTCCACGCAATGCTGAAAATAAAGTGAATTTCTATATCCAAAATGGTACTGATGGATATTATGTTTATGAACATGATGCAATTGTTTTACCTGTTGAAGAAGGAAAAGTATATGAGGTAGGTGGTTTTAAATCATCAAATGCTGGTTCATTAAGAATTTCCGATACTGAAATTTGTAATGAATTAACAGAAACAATTACATATCAAACTCGTTCACTAGAAGGACAAGATGTCTCAAATTTTGATGCCATGAAAGAATATTATGGTTCGATTGTTGAAGCAGATGCGACTATTGTTACTTTACCAAGCGATACTACTGAAGCTTATAATTTAGGCGTTTCTATCAGTGGAAAAGATATTGATATTAGAATTGATCCTGATTTTTTAGGACAAGCAGGTTTTGAAAATATAACTTCAAAAATCAATGCATCTTATGTTAATGTACCATTGCATTTTAAAGGAGCAATGAGTGCTTATGGTTGGGGTAAAACTCCAGATCCACAAATTCAATTGTTAAGAGAAAATGAATTAACTATTCAAGAAGCAACCGATGAACAAAAAGTTGCTGCAGCAAAAGAAAATTTATCATTAGTTACTGTTATTGAAAAAGAAACAACAAATATTGAATTAGCTACCACATCAATTGTAGATGGAGTGAGTATTGTTTGGTCTTCAAGTAATGAAAGCGTTATTTCAAATACTGGTGTTGTTACACATCAAGAAAGAGATGTGGAAGTCACTTTAACCGCTACATTATCAAGCGGTGCTATAAAAGACAGCAAACAATTTAAAATTATTGTTATAGGAACAAGCGATTATCTTGTTGAAGTGGCTCGCTTAGATTTAGAAGACGCTAAACCTGCAAATAAATATGGCTGTTCAGAGACTAAATCAAGTTATAGCGATGGAACTGTTGAATTAGGCACACCTACTTATACATGGTTGCTTCAAAATGCTTTAATTGGTGGAGATGGACGCGATAAATGTGAAGGAACTTTTGCAGTTAGAGCAAAACCTAAAGACACTTTTGATACAACTGGTAAAATTGAACTTCAAGAGGATGTTGAAATTAATGTTGTTGATTTCTTAGCAGCCTCTTATGGCGAACATGCAGTTGGTTCTGACATTGATATTGCATATTCAGTGGATGGCACAACTTGGGTTAGAATGAACACTGGATTAAAGATTACTTCTAGTTCATTAACTCATTATAGGGTTAATTTACCTGAAACTGCTAAACGTGCTGCTATTTACATTGTTGAAAATACAATTAAATCTACAGTCAACTTTGATAACATTTCATTCTTAAAATAATTAGGTGATGGAAATGAAAAAAATAAAAAAAATAATCGGATTTATTCCATTATTATTTCTTGTTGGTTGTACAACTAATAATGTTACTTCATCAACCACAAGTGAAAAACCTAGTGAAAGTATTCCAACAATAAGTAGCATTGAAATCAAAAAAGATGATGTCACAGTCAACGAATTAAATATTCTTATCGGAGATACAATCAATTTAAAAGCAGTTAATAACGCTAATGTCGAAAAAGAATTGGTTTGGGCTTCTTCAGATGAAAATGTTGCTACAATATCTAGTGATGGTACATTAAACGGCGTGGGTAAGGGCAGCGCAATTATCAGTGTAAAAATAAAAGACATGCCTTATATATCTACTAGTTTATATGTTCATGTCAAAGAAGAAGTAAAACAAATTGGCGTTGGAAGTGGTGCCTCAAAAGACGACGCTATCTTTTTAGGCAATGAAGGTGAAGAGGAACCAATTGAGATTTATTTTCTTGAGATGAGCCATATATATGCTGATTCTGTTTATATCAAAAAAGGTAATGTAGATATTCTTATAGACACAGGTTGGGAATTTGATGGATTGAGTGTCTCTAAATTTCTAACTGAACATATGGTTGATGATCGTTTAGATGTGTTCATGCTTTCACATAGTGATGGCGATCATATCGATGGCGTAGCTAATGCTTTAAAAGATGTTGTGGATATTTCATTAATGATCGATTATGGTGGTCAAGGTTCCGGCAATGTTAAAGATGCAAGAGAAAAATATACTCAAAAAGGTATGGTGTATCATTCAGCATATGATTGTTCTAAAGGATTAAATGGTGCTTTCCAACGTTATTATATAACAGAAGAGTTATACATCGATATTTTAGATACTGGCAATTATATTGGTCCAACTGAGATTTCTGCATCGAATCCTCACTCTTTATCAACATTAATTACATACAAGGATTTTACTTATTTAACATGTGGAGATTTAACATCAGATACAGAAATAGATTTGATATCAAGAGTTGATTTACCAGAAGTTACTTTATTTAAAGCCTCTCATCATGGTTCACATGGTAGCAATTCAACAGCATTTTTAAACAAAATTAATCCTAAGGCTGTAGCAATTTCGGCTGCTAGAGCTTCAAGTTTTGGTGGCACTCCAACTTGGGACCCAGATCCTAATAATACATATAATCTAGATGCAAAATCCGGTCATCCTGCAGCAGAAGCAATTGAAAGAATTTATAAAGCTCCTAGAATTTCAAAAAATTTAAATGTGTATTGGAACGCCATTAATGGAACAATGAAATTCACTTCTTTTGGCGATGATGATTTTACTTTTGAAGGCTCAACTCCGAAAAAAGGATATTATGATTTGTCTTTAACTGATGATGTTGCTATTTGGGATGATGAAATAAATGATTTTAAAAACAAAGTAACTGGTGAAGAAAATTTTAAACTTCATGAAACAAAAGTTTTTGGATTTAGAGATTATATTAAGTATCTTCCTGATTGGGCTAAACAAGAGTATTATCCTAATATTTAATAAAACCAACATTAAATTAATAAAGAGGACTTTGTCCTCTTTTTTTGTGTTTATCATTTGTTTATATAACGTTTCATACATAGACAAGACAAATTGATAAAATAATTTATATTTTAAAAATATAAAAATGAATTATAATTATGGTTGTATATATATGGGAAAAACAATTCATAAGATTCGCATTGCTGCTTTTATATTAATACTAATAGAGTTAATCGCTATTATTACTTTTTGTGTTTTTTATTTTGGGAATGTATTTAATTTAAGAACTTTAATTAATGATGAGTATATCATCATTGGGTCAGCA
>JAHZFY010000004.1:9929-16898 GCA_019421105.1 bacterium | reverse complement strand
GGGTCAGCAATATTAATTTTTATCGATTGCTTATTTGTATGGGGAAGCGTTATTTCATTATCGTTTTTAAGACAAAAAACTGATTTAAAAGCCGCGGAAGTTTTAGGTAGTGATATTCAAGCAGCTTATGACTTTGCCATGGTTGGTCTAGCTGTTGTAAATGATCAAAATATCGTTATTTGGACAAATGATTTATTTAAAGATAGAAATATTAATATTATCGATTTAGATATTTTCCAATGGAAAGAAGAATTAAATGGCTTAGTCGATTCTTTAGAATCCAAAGTTATTCAAATAAGAGAAAATAATCGCGTATATGATGTTAAATTATTGTCCGAAGCGGGTTTGTTTATATTTAAAGATGTTACTGATTTAGAAGGATCTTTACAATATTCTAAAGAACAAGCACCAGTTATTGGTTTGCTATCTATTGATAACTACGCAGATGTAGTTGGTACAGAAGAAGATTTTAATGATTCAATCGCTAAAGTCAAAACTGCGATATTTGCATATAGCAAACAATTTGGCATATTGTTAAGAAGACATCGTAACGATACATATTTTATTTATACTAACTACAAAACTTTACAAAAAATGATTTCTGATAATTTTTCGATTATTAGCAAAGTTAGAGAAATCGAACAAAACGAGGATGTGCCTTTAACCTTATCGATTGGTGTCGCATATAATTTTCCTGATGTAGTCAAATTATCTGAATTAGCTGAAAGCGCAATGCAAATAGCGGTTTCAAGAGGTGGAGACCAAGTTGTCTTGATGAAATATGGTTCAGAAATGGAATTCATCGGTGGTAAAACTGAATCTCAAGAAAAAAGAAATAGAGTTAGAATCCGTTATCTTGCTGACTCGTTAATCTCATTAATCAAACAATCTCAAGATGTCATTATCATGGGGCATTTATACGCTGATATGGATGCTTTTGGTGCTTGTTTAGGCATTAAAGCGATTTGTGATCGATTAGAAAAATATTCAAGAATCGCATTGGATTTTAAAAATACTGAAATAAAAACTAGGTCGGCTATTACATCTAATTTTTCAAAAGAAGAACTAGATGAATTAATAATTTCTTCAAAAGAGGCTGAAAATAAAATTACTAATAATACATTAATTATTGTTGTTGATGTTCATAATCCAAAGATGGTCATGGCGCCTGAAGTTATTGAAAAAGCAAATAAAATCGTAATTATAGATCACCATAGAAGAAGCGAAAACTTTATCGAAAGTCCAGTTTTTGATCACATCGATCCTTCTGCTTCATCGACATGTGAAATTATTTCTGAATTTATTCATTTTGCTTCAATCACACCAAAGATTGTTTTGCCATCAATTTATGCAACTATAATGTTGAGTGGAATTTTCTTAGATTCTCATTTTTTCAAAGCAAAAAATGTTGGTATTAGAACGTTTGAATCTTGTACCTTTTTAAAAGAATTCGGTGCAGATAATGCAAAAGCTGATGAACTATTAAAAGATGACTATGAAGAACATATGATGGTAAACAAAATCATTTCCAATATCAAAACACCAGTAGTTGGTATTGTTTACGCTATTGCGCCGATTGATATTATATTTGATGATGCTACTCTTGCAAAAGCAGCAAATGAATTATTGGCTATTAAAAACATTAATGCAGCATTTGTTATTGGCAAAACTGGAAACAAATCAATAAAGATGTCTTGTCGTAGCGATTCGACAATCAATGTACAATTATTGGCAGAAAAAATGGGTGGTGGAGGACATTTCTCTGCAGCAGCGGTTTTATTCCAAAATCAAGATATTTATAATGTTGAAGATACATTAAAAGCAGTTTTAGCTACTTCATTAAGTGAAGCTAGAATTCAAAAACGAAATAAGGAGGAAAAATAAAATGAAAGTTATCATGTTAAAAGATGTTAAAAATGTTGGCAAAAAAGATCAAATAGTGGAAGTGTCTCAAGGTTATGCTTCTAACTTCTTATTTCCTAGGAAATTAGCAGTACTATACACGGATAAAAGTTCTGAGATTTTAGATAAACAAAAAGCTGATCGTGCAGCTCATGAATTAGAATTAAAAAAGCAGGCAGAAATATTAAAAGAAAAATTAGCGACCATCACTTTAGAATTTAAAGCAAAAACTGGAAAAGATGGACGGATGTTTGGAACAATTTCATTAAAACAAGTTGTTGAACAATTAAAAAATAAGTATGGGTTTGATATTGATAAAAGAAAATTTGTGGACAAAACCACAATTGATTCACTAGGTGTCGTCTATTTAAAAAACGAACTTTATAAAGGCGTTATTGCCGACATTAAAGTCCATGTTAGCGAGGAATAAAAATGGCAACGCGTTCAAAAAAAATAGATTTACCTTGTAATATTGATGCTGAACAAGCTGTTTTAGGTTCTGCTATTTCAAATTCTGAAGCAATGTATAATGTTATGTCTTCATTACAAATGGAAGATTTTTATGATGTTAAGCATCAAAAAATATACGCTGCTATTGCTAATTTAATGAATAAAAAAATCAGCGTTGATTTAATGACTGTTGCTGAAGAATTAGCAAACGCAAAGGAATTAGAAAATATCGGTGGAGCTACATATCTTCAAGAGTTATGCGACGCTATTTTATCTTATGCTAATTTGCAGTTTTATATCGATATTGTCATCGATCAATCTGTCTTAAGGAAAATGCTAACTACAATTAGAGAAATTGATGAAGATTATAAAAGCAAAAAATTAGAAAATGTTAATGATTTTATTTTAAATAGTGAAACTAGATTTAAAGAATCTATTGCAAGAAGACATATTTCTAGTTTTGCTAGTATGGACGAAGTTGCTGGCACAATCGAAACAAAATTAGCCGCTCAAAAAGAAATGCCTTATGGAGAAAACGATGTCATTGGTTTAAATACTGGATATGAAGGCATTAATAAATTAACTCAAGGTTTTCAAAAAGGTGATATGATTGTTGTTGCTGCTAGACCATCAGTTGGGAAAACTGCTTTAGCCTTAAATTTTGCGTGGAATGTTGCAACAATTTGCAATGTGCCGGTTGCGATATTTTCTTTAGAAATGACTTCTGAATCATTAGTTAGAAGAATGATTTCAAGAGTTAGCTGTGTATCTTTAAAAGATGTTAACCGTGGTGTTTTCCATGGAGGGGATCGAATTAAAGTAGCACAAGCTATTAAAGAAATTAAAAAAGCAAAAATATTTATAGACCAAACAAGTGGTATCAAAATGCTTGATATCATGGCTAAAACAAGAAAATTAATTGCCTCTCAACCGGATTTAGGACTTGTTATTATCGATTATTTGGGTTTAGTGCAATTAGGTGGTAAATCCAATAAAACACCTGACTCAAGAAATGAAGAAGTAAGAAAAATATCTTTAGCAATTAAAGAGATGGCTAAAGAATTTCAAATTCCGGTTCTTGTCGTTTCTCAATTATCTAGAGACGTCGAAAAACGTGATAATAAAAGACCTATGATCTCCGATTTAAGAGATTCTGGTGCGATTGAACAAGACGCTGATGTAATTATGCTTTTATATCGCGAAGATTATTATGGAGATCAAAAAAAGACATCTGCAGCTAATAAAAAACCTGGTCAATTAACTAAATCGGAACAATTTGAATTAGCAAGAGCAAGAAAAGAAAAAGAATTAGGGGAATCTTTGCCTGGTTCTGCTTCTTACATTGAAGTAAATGTTGCAAAAAATAGAAATGGTCAAACAGGTAAAGTACCGCTATTCTTTTATAAAGAATATGGCCGTTTTGATACTCCAAGTCAAAACTGGATAGAGCAAATGAAAGCCATTGTAGAAGAAAGTGATGAATAAATATGTATTTTAATATTATTGCTTCTGGTTCAAAAGGCAACGCTACTTTAATATGCCATAATAGCACTTTAATTCTTATTGATATGGGTGTTACTTTGACTAGTTTAAAAGATGGGTTGAATAAAATTAATAAGACTTTAGATGATATAGATGCTTGTTTTTTTACTCATGATCATAGCGATCATATTTCAGGTGTTCAATTTTTAAAAAATAGTCGTTTATATTGCTTAAAAGGAACATTAAAATGTCAGCATAACGATTTAGAATTAGGACAAGCAATCAAAATAAAAAGTTTATATATAACGCCTATTAAAACATCTCATGACGCTGTAAATCCTTGTGGTTATATTGTTGAATCTGATGTTGATAAACTTGTCTATATTACCGATACAGGATTTTTATGTGAAGATAGTTTAAGCAAAGCAAAAAACCCAACATATTTAATATTAGAATCAAATCATGATATAAAAAAATTAATGGCTTCGAAAAGGTCGTTAGCTTTAAAAAGAAGAATATTAAGTGAAGTGGGGCATTTATGCAATGAAGATTCTGCTATTTATGCTTGCTCTTTACTTGGCGATAAAACAAAAGAGATAGTTTTGGCACATTTAAGTGAAGAATGCAACACTCCAGAACTTGCTTTAACTGCATACAAAAATATATTTGATTACTATCATGTTGATTTTAATAAATATTTAATTAAAACAGCGTGGCAATATAAACATACATTAGGTGGTGATTATGAAAATTAACTTGATAGTTGTGGGTAAAATTAAAGATAAAAACTTAGATAGTCTTATCAAAGAATATATAAAAAGACTAAGTGCTTATTGCCAATTGAATATTATTGAATTAAATGATGAGCCGATTAAAGAAAAGCCTAATGAGTTTGACATAAATAAAGCTAAACAATTAGAAGGAGCAAAAATTCTTAAAAAAATAGATTCCTCTTATCACGCAGTCGGATTTGATTTAATAAATAAACAACCAACAAGCATAGAATTTGCAAAGATTTTAGATGAAAAGCTTGCAAAATATGGAAATAAGTTATGTTTTGTCATCGGAGGTTCTTATGGACTTAGCCAAGATGTCAAAAATCGATTAGATGATTCTATCGGGCTATCAAATCTAACCTTCACACATCAAATGTGTCGATTGATTGTCTTAGAACAAATATATAGAGCTTTTAAAATTAATCATAATGAGGTGTATCACAAATGAAAATGATCTATTGGGAAAATTTAAAAACTAGTGTTGATAAAAACAATCCATTTTGTCCTTTGTTTACTTATGAAAATGGTGATTGTTTTTATGTTGAACCAATCTTTTATACTAAATTAAAGAATCTATTTGATATATACCCTCAACATAAAGAAAGAGTTTTAAATGCGATGGAAACAATCGTGAAAAAAAATCATCGAGTTGTCTTTGTTGGGACTTTTGAATATCCTCAAACTGAAGTCGATGATTTTATATTTTTAGAAATTGAAGATGTATTAGATCCACTTCAAATTTACGTTGAAGATAAATCTCGTGGATCTGATTATGGTGATTAACGTAATTGTGGTCTTAATTGTTTCATTGATAACCACATGATTCTAACACCGGATAAGACGATATAAAACATCATAGCGCCTTGTGGCAAAATAAATCCTAATATCAACGCAAGTAGAGCAGGAGTAAATGATGCCCAGGCGTTAATTTTTTGACATTCTAAGAAGGTTAAAATATGGAAGACATTGCGTTTTCCACGAGTTAATAAGAATATCATTAATCCTAAAAAGAATGTTAAGGCAAAATAAATACCTAAAGTTAATAAGGAAGAATACATAGTGGATGTATTTCTTGTTGTAATGAATGATTCATCTAAGAAATTAACCCAATTCGTTGTGACTTTATTAACGTATTCAGAATCGCTTAAATAATCATTTTTATTTGCGTATTTTGTCTTATCAAAACCATTTTCCAATGCAAAAGATGCAATTGAAGTTCCTGGTTCCATAGTTAGATAATCTCCCGCCATTGAAGTAGCGCTAATGGTGGAATTTGGTTTAAAAATATTAATGAGGAAATAATCTTGATTCATCAATATGAATGTTGGAATATATGGTTCAGGTTTTTCGGTTTCACTAGTTGAAGAATTTTCACTGCTAGATGGTAAGACAACGTCAATAAATTTATTAGTAGAACCGACTTCATATCTATTTTTGCCAATTTCTTCTTGGAACTTTTTAAAATCCAATCCTTTCTTATGTGTGTAGTAAACTAATAAATCATATTGTTTAGAATTTTCATTAATATAAGCATATTGAACAGTTTCATTGTCGTAACCATACTTCGTTTCCCAAGCATCGTTAACATCGACTAATTGGTGCTTATCATTAACTTTTAAATCGATATCATTACCAACCATATCCATTGCAAAAGAGGTACCGGTGATATCAAATCCAAACTTAGCATTAGAAATGATACTAGAACCATATTGATTCATACCAGAAGTTACAATTGGAACGATAGGAATACAAATCGATAAAATGAACACGATTAATGCTGCCCACCATGGATTGTGGCGCGCTGCATCAATAGCGCGTTGGTTGGAATATAAACTTCCAAAGATGTTTTTTAAATTGTTTTTTGTCTCAGGGGACATTGGTTTTCTTTTCTTCTTGCTCATAGTAATTAAATATTTTATTAAAAATTATCTATTTTTACAAATAGAATTATTTTTCCTCCTTTTTATCGACGATTGTTTGTTCGTTTGTAAGTTGTTTATTTGCATCATTTTTATCTTTACATAATAGTTTTAACAAGATAGGGGCGATTAAAGATGAAGATAAGATAATTAAAATTACAAAAGGCATAATTTCTTCGCTTACTAATCCGCTTTCTATACCTTTTGTTGTGCATACGATGATGACTTCCGCTCTTACCATCATACCAACGCCAATGGTTAAAGAGTCTTTAAAATTATTTTTAGTAATTAATCCACCGATTGTGGCACCGATAATTTTTGATAATAATCCAATAATTATAAATAAAACGCCAAATAAGATCATATTACTAGATATGCCTTCTAAATCCCATAACATCAATCCAATGCTAGCAAAAAATACAGGAGCAAAAATTAAACCT
>JAHZFY010000004.1:0-9919 GCA_019421105.1 bacterium | reverse complement strand
ACCTGTTTCATTTTCAGCTTTATAATCAATATATTCTTTTGATGCAGTTTTTGATAGCATTAATCCTGCCATGAATGCACCTGTGATATCAGCAACTCCAAATACTGCTTCAGCAACATAAGCCAAAATAAAAGCTAACCCAAAACCAAAGATAGGTATTCTTCTATGTTTTGGCCATTTGTTATTTAACCAAGTAAATAATTTGTTAATAGGCCACCAAAGCAATCCGCATAATACAAAAAATCCTAACATGAAAGCAATAATTAAAAGAATATCAAGATTAGGATTTCCTGTTGTTCCTATAAATGGTACAGAGTTAGGGTTATTTGATGTTCCAAGTGAAAGGACAATAGATAATAAAATAATTCCAATAATATCATCTAAAATTGCTGCACTTTCAATAATAGCACCAACTTTTGTATCCAATTTGCCAAGTTCTTTTAAAACAGAAACAGTAATAGAAATACTTGTTGCTGTTAAAATAATTCCATAAAAGATATTTGACCAAATAGCGGTGGAGCCATCTCCTTTAAAAAATAAAAAGGCAAGACCAACACCCATTCCAAGAGGTATTAAAACACCTAATATGGTAACAACTATTGCAGATGCACCTGTTTCTTTAATCTTTTTAAGATCTGTTTCCATTCCAGCGGAAAACATGATTAAAATGACACCAATTTTTGCTAGAAAATCAATTCCTGCTCCTGTTTCATCTGTAAAAATTGGTTGTCCTGGAATTAAAGTAATCACTCCTAAAATAATACCGCTTAATAAAAAGCCAATTACCTGAGGAATACCTACTTTTTTGCAAAAAATAGACAATATTTTTGCAAAAATAATTATCAATCCTAATGGTAGGAGTATTTTGAATGGTTCACTTATAAGTGAAGAGGTTTTAGTATAAATGTTAGTTAATGTTTCCATAAATTAAATATATTACTACTTTAATATAATCTTGCAAGCATTTTAAAAAAAAGCGCAGTTATATTTACAAATCGATATATATTTGGTAGTATTAATTCACCCAAAAGGGGCGAACTGGGGTAGTCTTGGTTTCGACAGAGATATCGGCTGACATTGAATGCAGTCGAGTTGTGACGTAATCACAAAAACAAATAATAACTGGCAACCAAAGAGTCAGTTATGCTCTCGCCTAATTTAACCAATATTCACGTTAATAGGCTCGAATAGGAGCATCGTCTTTGAAGGTTTCCTCTTCTCACGCTTCAAATAGACGTCATACCAAGAAGATAAGCTTTATTATAGGTTAGTTAATAAAGACGAAAATCTATTAACCTCGTTTTCGATGTTAGATGATATTGTAATTCGAAGATTAAAATTTAAAATTCATCTAAACTGTAGAAGTCTTTGAGGGCCTATCTCTGGACGCGGATTCGATTTCCGCCTACTCCACCAAATTAAAAATAAAATTGGATTTAATCCAATTTTTTTATTTGAAATCTTTACCTAACGGCAATAAGACAAACACTGCTAATTTGAAGTACTGCAATCCAAATGGTATTCCGATTATAGTGATGCATAATAAAACACCAGTTGTGGCAAAACCAAGAGCGATTTCCCAACCAAAAAAGATTGCCCATAAAATATTTAAGAAGGTTTTAAAACCTGTAGTGTTGACATCGGTTACTTCTCTTCCAAAAGGAAGCAAAACAAAACTCCCCATCTTAAATAATTGCAAGCCGATTGGAATACCAATTATAGTGATGCACATGATTGCTCCTAATAGGTATAAGCCTAAAGACCAAAATAATCCACCAAAAATTATCCACAATACATTTCCTAATATTTTCATAATTTTACCTCTTTATAATTATAAAGCATAAATCATGCATAATAAATATTCCCTTTTATTCTATTGGTGAATTATCTGATTTGTTATATAATTTTATTAATAATGAGTAAGGAGAAACATATGAAAATTGCAATTAGTGCTGAATCTACTGTCGATTTAACTAAGGAATTGTTAAAAGAATACGATATTAAAGTTATCCCATTTTTTGTTACATTAGGGGAAAGAACTGCTCCAGATGGAGATATTACACCTCAAGAAATTTTTGATTTTGTTGCTAAAACTGATACATTACCAAAGACAAGTGCGATCAATACTTATCAATACGGTGAATACTTTAAAGAAATTTTAAATTCTGGATACGATGCGATAATCCACATTTCTTTATCATCTAAAATATCTAGTTCTTATCAAAATGCTTTTATGGCATCTCAAGAATTAGAAAATGTAAGAGTAATCGACTCAAAAAGCTTATCAAGTGGCATTGCCTTATTATGTGTTTATGCAAGGAAATTAGCAGAAAGAAATGAATTTACATTAGACGAAATCACTGAAAAAGTTAACAATAGAGTTCCATTTGTTCAAGCTAGTTTTGTCCTTGCAAAATTAGATTATTTATATAAGGGTGGAAGATGTAGCGCCCTTGCTCATATCGGTGCAAAGATTTTAGGTATCAGACCTCAAATTTTAGTGACTGATGGTGCTATGGTGCCAGGTAAAAAATATCGTGGCAAAGACAATATTGTCGTTAAAAAATACTGCGAAGATACATTAGAAACATTTAACAACGCAGATAAATCCATATGCTTTGTTACTGCTACCAATTATTCTCCTGAAGTATTTGAATTAGCGGAAAATATTTGTAAAGAAGCAGGATTTAAAAAGATTCTTAGATGTACTGCTGGAGCAACTATTACTTCACATTGTGGCGATAGAACGCTTGGTATCTTATATTTTAATGACGGCGAACAAAAATAAAAAGCAAACCTGCGCGAAGCAGGTTTTTTAATATGTTTACTCGTTATTTTCTTCTTTTTTCTTTTTAAAAAATAACATTTGGTTTTTCAAAAAGAACCATAGTATAGCCATTAATTGTAATGGGAACGGAATAATCCAAAGCAATCCTAAATTTGGAAATGGGGTAAGCAATTCTATTGGAAGATAGACTGTTAATGTCGCTGTCCAAATTAAACCGCTTATAGCAAGAGTTGTTAATAATTTATTACCCCATATGGTAGAAAATACAATACAAATAATGAAGCTTATTGGAATAGCTACGATGTAAGCTAACCAAGTATATTTTGGATCAATTGAAGTAGCTGTAAAAATAAATGTGAATAAAACATAAAATACAGTGGCTACTAAAAAAGCTAACGTAACAGATAACGCTGTTATAATAATATGTTTAATTTTTTTATTGCTTGGTTTTACAATTCTTGGTTTCTCTTTTAAAAGATCGTTTACAGTCACACCATAAAAATCTGCTAAAGCTTTTAAAACAAAAATATCAGGAGCGGATTCTCCTCTTTCCCATTTAGAAACTGCTTTATCTGAATAATGGAATTTTTCAGCAATATCTAATTGAGTCAATTTTGCGTTTTTTCGATAGAACACAAGATTTGATGCTAAAATATCTTTTAAATCTTTTGTTTGTTTGGCCATGAGTTTATTTTACCTTATGATTTTTTGCTTTTAAAGTCTTATTAAAAAGTTAATAAAATTCAATAATTATTTTCAATTTATATGACAATGTTTAAATTATTGATTTTTTATATTTTTATCCTTAAGAAAAAGTGTTAAATTGAACAAGTAGAAAACATATCAATATAATTGATTAAGTTTAAGCGATTAAGGATTTAAGTATGGACCCAAATGACATTATTTTAACTGAGGAAGAACAAATTCAAATACTAGATGCTTTGTTAGATTCTGAAGCTAACGAAGATATCAACGTTGAAATTTTAGAAACTGTTTATTAAAAATAAGTTAATAATTTTCATGCTTTTTATTTTATAAATAATGTATACTAATGGTATTGAGGTGTGCATTATGAGTGAAAAGTTAAAAGATTATGGAGAAGTATTAACTTTTTTAATTTTAGAGACATTAGCTTTTGTATCTTTTACGTTAGGTAATTCTTTACTTCTATATTTTATATTTGGTTTGATAGCGGTAGTGGCTATCTTGTTATTAAATCTAAATAAATTAAAGGAATTAGATTGGGTTAAATATCTTGTTTTTTTAATTCCTTTTGTCATATTTGCCATTTTAAGTGGCTTTTCAAAATTTACATTAAATAATTTTTCAATTTTAACTAATTTTATTGTCTGTTTTTCTTTAATGCTTTTTATCACCTTAGGATTCATTGCTCAAAAAGTGAATTCTTTTAAATTGTCGGTAGCAATGACTGTCATATATGGAGCACTAGCAATACTTGTTGGAATTTCTTTGATTTATTCAATGATTCGTTACGTTCCTTTCTATCCATTTATATTCGAAGGTAAATATATCTATTATGAGGGAGAAAGAATTTTAATTGATAACACTTCAAAAATGTTAATCGGTTTTAGATTTGAGGATATGGAAATTCAATATTTTCAAATCTTTGGTATGTTATTATTCACTTCTATAGTGGGATTAAAATTCATAAACCCAAAAAAAGAAACTAGAAAATTTATTATCTATTGTGTGTATAGTTTAATTGGTTTTTTAGCAATTTTATTCACGATGACAAAGATTAATTTGTTATCGGATGGATTAGTTATTTTATTTTTAGTTTTCATTTTATTCATTCCTAAAAAAAGAAAATGGTTAGTTCCAACTTTGTATACGATTTTAGGAGTTGTTAGTTTTGGCTTTTTAATCTTTTTCTTAAACGCTCAGTCTAGCTGGGATTTGACTGCGGGTTTAAGAAGTTTAATCGCTAATAACTGGTTATTAAATAAATTGTTTAACGCCAATAGAATATCAACACCTATAGTAAAGGCTTTAGATGGTTGTTTAAATGGATCTAATTTGTTTGGCTTTTCTTATAATTTCACTTCATTTCCAGATTATATGCCTTCAAATATGTTCTTGTTTGATACGATTATTTATAATGGCATTTTTGCAGCTATAGCATTAGTGGTCTTTATTGTTTTTGTGGCAAAGTCTTTAGTTAGATATTTTAATTCTAATCAAGATGATGAATTAACAAGAAATCTTGTAGTGTGCTTTATTGGTGCATTTTTCATATATGGCTTTTTTGCTTTATCATCCGCGCCATACTCACATTATTCCAATTTGATACCAATGCAACAAAACGCGATGTTTTTAATCGTTTTATTCTTGATAGGAAAAACAATTAATTTTAAAACTTTTGAAAAAGAAAATAAGGAGGTAGCTTTAAATGCGTAATGTAACTTTTGCTAAATATGCAATGTTGATGCCATTGCTTTTATTATTGAGTTCTTGTGGATTCGATTTAAAAGAAGTCTATGATAATGATGGATACAACTCTCCTATTTTTAAAGAAAATTACTATACAAAATATTCTGATGCAATAGATCCATCTAAAGAAAATAAAATCGTTGAAACAAAAGAAATAGCTTTAGATGAAAATATGGTTGCTCACACTTATGATAAAGCAAAGAAAATGAATATCGATGCTGATATGGCAAAACTAGACTACAGCACTGATTTTAAAGATGATAAATATATTGGTGTGGGTTATGGTCCAACTAAAAAGATGAATACAGTAGATGATATTTTTAAATATGGTTACATTTCCAAATTATTTGATGGCCAAATGTTTTGTAATGGTGGCTATGAATTAGTTAGAGTCCAAGTAGCTGAAAGTGGTTTTGGTGTAGTTTTTGATAAAGAAATCGCTAAATATGATTACTTTGCAATGAATTTTAAAGTTGTTTTAAATGATCCATTAAAAGAAATAAATTTACACGGAACACATTTATCTAGCATCAAATTAAATCTTAGTTTTTATATTAGGGATGGTGGAACGTTAACTCAAATCAAATTAGTGGATGAATTAAACGATTTATACACTAATGGAATGGAATTAAATGGCAACGCTCCAAATGGACCATACGTTTTTTATGCTCTTGATTTATTGAAATTAAAAATTGAACATGGAGTTGATTTGACACGATGCGTTGGATTTTCTATTGATTATCAATTGATTGAAGATGAAGTGATGTTAGAAAATCCTGACCATGATTTTAATTATGCTTTGATGTTATACGAAGTCATGTGGCCTAATTCTTCTTGGCGTTAATATATTTTGAAATGTCGAGCCATTCACCAATTTCAAAATCGGATTTATCATCATCAAAGATCAATGTACCTTTAGCAGGGGTAAAAGTCATTTCTCCAAAATAAATTTTTCCATTGATATTATATAAATCCACTCTAACAAAAGGGAAAGGAGACGCTAATGTCTCTGACATTTTAACCATGTCTTGCCAATTGCTTGGGATTTCTAAAGGATAGTTAGTTTTTTCCCAACCATTAAACTGCGCCCCATCAAATGGAGTCCAATCAATATAGTAGTTATTATACTTGATATCTTTGCCTCTATTTGTAACGACATACATGTATTTTCCCACACCATTAAAAACATGAATTTTATATTCGATAGGTGCATCACCAATATATTCTTCAATGATGATAGCAGGTTTAATTTTGCTATAATGCATCTCGCAAGTTTTCTTGCCATAATTAATTTTTAACCAATTATCAAATTGTTTTTTTAGTTGCTCTTTATCGATTTTGTTTTTATCTAAGCATATAAAATTAAAAGCGCATGCATGCGTACATTTCATCACGAATTTATTTGGCAATAAATCAAAATCTATGTCATCAAAGTTTTTAAAAACGCCATAAGATTTAATCAATGTTTGCTCAAATCCCTTATCTTTTACATAATTTCTGACTTTATCTCTATCTGCGCATTTAATGACTAAATCCATACTTGGATAAACAAAAAGTCGTAGAAATTGAAGTTTTTCTGTATATCTAATTGGATTTTTTAAATTCAATTTGTGATGAGTGATATATTTATATTCACAAGACACATAAAAAGGTTTTGAAATTGTTTTGATGATATTTCTAAAAGGGGAAACAATCACTCTTTTTAACTTATTTTCGTGTAGATTTTTATTTAACATATTAAATAGTATACAGTAAAT
Source organism: bacterium (assembly GCA_019421105.1). Classification (GTDB taxonomy): domain Bacteria; phylum Bacillota_I; class Bacilli_A; order RFN20; family CAG-826; genus CAJOOD01. The sequence continues at coordinate 2,923 of JAHZFY010000004.1, read as the reverse complement.
CATATTTTATGTGCTAAACTATTTAGTATGAAACAAGCATTAAAATCTAAAAAAGTCTACATCATTGCGGCCATATTTACATTTATTGGATTGTTACCCTTTTTTATTGCGATAATTATTTATTTTACGACTTCTCCTCAAAAATGCTTTGAAGGCTATCCTTGGGTTTTATGGGGAATTTTAGCCTTTTATTTTTTGATGGGATATGTATGGGGCGATCTACATGTTGCTTCTTATCGTAGAAAAGAAAAAAAGTGGGATGAACCATTAACAGATGAAATCAAAGCTAGTGCCTGGAAAAGAAGATTGCCTTTCTTTTTTGCCGCATTAGCGCTTTTAATTGTAGCTTTAAGTCTTGAAATTTATTATGCCGTAATGGCGACTTACCCATTCATCATTTAATCAAATATTGTCTATTATTTTATCGCACGCATGCGCTTAGCATTATATGCGCACAAAATAAAAATGTTGTTTTTTACTTTTTATTGGTGTATCTTAATACCATTCATTCATAAAGAGAAAGGAGAAAACTAGGATGAAAAAGAAATTATTTCTACAAACCGCTTTGTTGTTAAGTGCTGTGGTTCTTTCTGGCTGTAATCCAAAAGGTGGAGCGGGTGAAGGAGAATTCATCGTTCCAGAAAAAGGTCATGCATTCTCTGATTATTTCCCAAATCAAGTTGCTAAAAAGACTTATAACGCCTTCCTTGCAACTGCTATTACTGAACCATTGAATTATTTAACATCTCAAGCTGGTGCCCTTGCTTCACATTGGGCAAACTTCGTTGATGGTTTATTGCTCCAAAACGAGTACGGTTCTTTGAATAAGCAACTCGCAACGAGCGCTAAGCAAGAAAACGAATATAAAACATTTACTTTTGAAGTTAAACAAGGTGTCAAATGGGTAAGATGGAATGGTGAGCAATATACTGCTACTGTAAACGGACAAAGCATTCCTCAATTTGTTAGTGCAGAAGACTTTGTTACTACCGCTAAAGCAGTATTAAGCTATCAAAACAAATCTAAAACTTACTACTTATACACCAACTTTATCGAAGGTGCTATGGAATATTATCAATACACATACTTAAACTACATGGTCTTAACCGGTGGTGCTATGTGGCAACAATATAATAATCCAAACAACTTTGCTAAAAAATTAAATCAATTGATCGAAAAAGAAACTGGTGAACCATCTAACGTCACTGCTGCTGACTTAGATTCAATTGCTAATTTCTCAAGAGTTGGTATCAAAGTTGTTAATGAACCAACATCTAATGGCGGTGGTTCTATTCAATACACATTGAAAAACTCTGCTTTCTACTTCCCAACATTATTAACATATTCATGCTATATGCCTGTTAATAAATATTTCTTGGATGAAGTAAAAGTTGCTAATTTTGGTAATGGTAAAGAAAACTTATTATACAATGGTCCATTTACTTTAGCTTTAAGTGATCCTGTGAACGTTGTTTATAAGAAAAACCCATTCTATCATGAAGCTGATAACGTTTATGTTGACCAAGTCAACTATTCGATCATTAAACAAGACGATTCTATCGACTTTGCAAGAAAACGTTATGAAGAAGGTTTAGTCGATGGCTTCTCTTTAACAGAAAAAGATATTGAAGGTTGGCAAAAATATGTTCTTGGTCCAGATGGAACTGGAACAATTGAAAAACCATACGATCCTTCTGTTAACTCACGTGACTATGACTACATTGATTACGTTTATGGCTTACATTTAAATGTCAACCGTACAACTAACTCAACAAATGGTGATACTGCAAGAAAATCATATGCTACTAATAAAGGTGGTTCTTTAGAACAAATCCAAAACGCTGAAAAAGCATTAAGATTAGATGCAGTTCGTGAATTATTAATCGAATCATTTGATATTCATGCATACGCTGAAGTTTATAGTCAAACTGAAGAATTACGTGGTCAATATACAATGAACACATATGTTCCAAAAGGATTCGTTCAAGATCAATTCGGTGAAGACTATACAACAACTCACTATTACAAAACATATGCTGAAAAAGAAGGCATTACTTATGAAGAAGCTTCTAAAAAATTAGCTCAAGGTCAATATAAAGACATCATGTTGCCAGATGAAGATCCTAAATTGACAACATTAAGAGAAAATGCCTTAAAATCTATTGAAACTTTCAATAACGAAGTTGCTAAAACTGAAGAAGAAAAAATTACATTACCAGTTCAATTTGAATACTACTCCTTATGGTTTGATGAAAACGCTAAGATGTATGATGGTAAAACATTAACAAAGTTCAATCAAAGATTAAATGGTATGTATGATCAAGAAGACTTCTCATTATCCACTAAAGGAGCTAGCTTTGTAGTTATTCCTACTGCTGATGTCAATCAATCTAACTATGATGGTGTCAGTAATGGTGCTAACTTTGATATCTCTAGTTCTTGGGGTTGGGGTCCAGACTATGGTGATCCAATGTCTTACTTAGGAACATTTAGAAAACATGGTGACTGGTCTAATATCTTTGGATACGTCAACGAAGATAAAGAAGAAGGTTTTGATAACGTTTCTTATAAATTAGATGGCAATAAATTAACTGCTTACGATTTATTAGAAGATTACACAAATTTAGTTAATGAAGCTAACAAAGAATACGACAATATCGCTGATCGTTATGGCAAATTCGCTGAAGCAGAATATATGTTGTTAAACGAATTGCACATCTTTAGACCATTAACTATGACTTCACAAGGTCGAGGATTATCTATTTCTAAAGCTGCTGATTATATGAGCCCACAAGGTTCTTATGGTCTTGCAAAAGATAGATTAGATGGATTATTAGTCTTAAAAGACACCATTTCTGGTGAAACTCGTAAGGCTTGTACTGCCACATTTGAATCTAAGAAATCTAAATACTTAGAAACATAT
>JAHZFY010000039.1 GCA_019421105.1 bacterium | reverse complement strand
AAAGAATCTCTTTACAATGTTTGCTAGGAACAATGATTCGATCAGCTTTATTTAAAAATTTTAGTGCTTTGTTTGATAAGGTGTGTGTGATTTTACCATCATCATAATCAAAATCTAAATATGAGGCATTAATGTCATTTTCACACATTAAACAAGATATAATAATTGGCTTGCCTTTTGAGTTTGCATCGTTTGTTTTTGAATTCTCTTCGACGGAAATAAGATGCATAACATCATAATTATCTAAAATAGAAGAAGTGTAATTTACATCCGAGAATTCGAGAGCTCCTTTAATCGATTTTCTCAATCTGGAGCCCTCAAAATTATTTTGCGTTTTGTTTGGCGTAAACGAAATTAAAATTTCCATAATATAAAGATTATTCTTTATTTTCTTGGTTTGTTTCCGCTTCGTTTTCTTGATTTTCTTCTTCTACTTCTTCTTCGTGTGCAACTATAGCAATCGAAGAAACTCTTTGTTTTTCTTCGATTCTAATAATTTTGACACCTTGGGTATTTCTTCCAGCAATTTTGATTTGTTCAATTGGTGTTCTAATAACGATACCATTTATGGTAATAACCATTAAATCTTCATCGCCTGTTACCGCTCTAACACCAACAAGAGTGCCAACTTTTTCGGTGGATTTGATTGTAATAACACCTTTAGCGCCTCTTGATGTTAAACGGTATTCTTCAAATTCGCTTAATTTTCCATAGCCTTTATTGGTGATGGCTAAAACATATTTGCCTTCTAAAGATGTTGTGACACCAACACATTTTGAACCATCCGAAACATTCATGCCCTTAACACCGGCAGCGGTTCTACCCATTGGTCTAACATCTTGTTCATTAAATTTGACCATCTTGCCGTTACTAGAAGCAATACCAATAATTGTGTCACCATCAGTTAATTTGACATCTAATAACATGTCATCTTCTTTTAAAGTAATGGCGATTTTACCATTTTGTCTAATTGATTCAAATTCTTGAACAGCTGTTCTTTTAACAACACCATTAACTGTGACAAAGAATAAATATCCACCTTCAACATATTCATCAGCTTGGATAATCGCTTTGACATTTTCATCTTGTTCGATATTGATTAAATTGATAACTGGAATACCTTTAGAGTTTCTATTGGCTTCAGGAACCATATAGCCTCTAATACGATATACTTTACCTTTATCAGTAAAGAACAATAAGTCTGTGTGTGTTTTGGTGTATAACATAATGTCGACAATATCGTTTTCATTTGTGGACATACCTCTTACACCTCTACCACCTCTATTTTGAGTTTTAAATGTATCAGCGGTTTGTCTTTTTACATAACCATTTTTAGTTAATGTAATAACGATATCTTGTTGAGGAATCAAATCTTCATCGTCGATATTAGATAAATCATCAGAAATTTCCGTTTTTCTTTCATCGGCAAATTTTGCTTTAATTTCTAATAATTCATTACAAATAACTTCAATGATATTTTCTCTTGATTCTAAAATATGATTATAATTTGCGATATTAACTTGTAATTGAACTTTTTCAGCTTCTAATTTATGGGTTTCAATTCCAGTTAATCTTCTTAAAGCCATCGACATAATAGCGTTAACTTGAACTTCGCTTAAATTGAATTTTTCCATCAATTCTTTTCCAGCCATTTCAGGAGTATCACTATTTTTGATAATGTTGATAACTTCATCGATATTGTCATGACAAATCAATAAACCTTCGACGATATGAATTCTTGCTTCATCTTTTTCTAATAAGAATTGTGTTCTTCTTTTAATGACTTCAACTTGGAAATCTAAATAATATTTTAACAAGTCTGTGATAGGCAAAATTTTTGGCGCCCCATCAACAAGACACAACATAATAACACCGAAACTTGTTTGTAATTGGGTGTTTTTATATAGTTGATTTAATATAACTTCAGGAACGACATCTCTTCTTAATTCGATGACGACTCTCATTCCGTTTTTATTTGTTTCATCACGAATATCAGTAATACCATCAATTACTTTATCTCTTGCTAATCCAGCAATATTTTCAACTAAAGTGGCCTTATTTACTTGATATGGGATTTCAGTGACGACAATTCTATGTTTGCCGTTATCTAATTCTTCGATGCTTGCTTTAGATCTGACAACAATACTTCCTGTACCGGTTGTGTATGCATCTCTAATGCCACCTCTTCCTAAAATGATGCCGCCAGTTGGAAAGTCAGGACCACTGATGCAAGTTTGCATGATTTCTTCTGGTGTAATGTTTTCATTATGTGCAATTGCAATAACACCATCGATTACTTCGCCTAAATTGTGTGGAGGCATATTTGTGGCCATACCAACAGCAATACCATTAGATCCGTTGACTAAAAGGTTTGGAAATCTTGATGGTAAAACACTAGGTTCAATTTCACTACCGTCGTAGTTATCGACAAAATCAACTGTATTACAATTGATATCTCTAACCATTTCCATGGCTAACTTGGTCATTCTTGCTTCAGTGTAACGCATAGCCGCAGCTTCGTCGCCGTCAACACTACCAAAGTTACCATGTCCATCAACCAATGTATATCTCATCGAGAATGGTTGAGCTAATCTAACCAAAGTTTGATAAATAGCAGCGTCGCCATGTGGGTGATATTTACCCATGACGTCACCAACAATTCTTGCTGATTTTTTATATGGTGAAGATGGAAGCATACCAGTTTCATTCATTCCATAGATGATTCTTCTATGAACTGGTTTAAAACCATCTCTAACATCAGGAATAGCACGTGAAACGATGACAGACATCGCATAATCAAGGAAAGAATTTTTAACTTGATCAACAACTGCTGTATCTTTTAAAGATGGAACGATACCTTCTTCAATTTTTTCAATAGTTTGTTCTTCTTTTTTGATATCTTCTGACATGTTTAATTCCTCCTTGATTAAATATCTAAGTTCTTGACGAATTTTGCATTAGCGTGAATGAATTCTTTTCTTGGTAAAACATTGTCTCCCATTAAATCAGTAAAGACTTCTTCAGCTTTAATAGCGTCTTCCATAGTAACTCTTAACATTTTTCTATTGGCAGGATCCATGGTTGTTTCCCATAATTGAGTATCATCCATTTCACCAAGACCTTTATATCTTTGGAAAGGGTATCCAGGTTTTAAATTGAGTTGTTTTTTCAAAACTTCTAATTGTTCGTCGTTATAGCAATAATATGATTTATGATTGTAATCAACCTTATATAAAGGAGGTTGAGCAATATAAACATAACCTTGCTCTAATAAAGGTCTCATAAAACGATAAAAGAATGTTAATAACAAAATCCTAATATGTGAGCCATCGACGTCAGCATCGGTCATGATAACGATTTTATGGTATCTGATCTTGCTGATATCAAATTCAGGATCAATACCTCCACCGATAGCGGTAATCATATTACCAATTTCAGCATTAGCAAAGATACGTTTTGCTTGAGCTTTTTCAACGTTTAAAATTTTACCTCTTAATGGAAGAATAGCTTGAGTTTCCCTGTTTCTACCATTTTTAGCACTACCACCAGCAGAGTTACCTTCAACGATGTATAATTCGCATTCTTCAGGTTTTTTTGAAGAACAATCAGCTAATTTACCAGGTAAAGTTGTGACTTCTAAACCAGATTTGCGTCTGATTGATTCTCTAGCATTTCTTGCAGCAACACGTGCGTTTGCAGCCATCAATATCTTGTCGATGATAATCTTTGCAACTTTTGGATTTTCCATCAAGAAGCGTTCTAATTGTTCTCCAACGATTTGAGATACAATCTTTCTTACTTCAGGGTTACCTAATTTTGTTTTTGTTTGGCCTTCGTATTGAGGATTTGGATGTTTGACAGAAACGATAGCGGTTAAACCTTCTTTAATATCATCGTTAGTTAAATTGTCTTCGTTTTCTTTTAACATCTTATATTTTCTTGCATAGTTATTAATAACTCTATTCATCGCCATTTGAAAACCTGTTTCATGAGTTCCACCTTCATGGGTATGAATGTTGTTACAAAACGAGAATACATTAGCGGAGTATCCATCATTATATTGCATAGCAGCTTCAACATAGATGCTACCTTTTACACCAGGAATATACTCAACTTCTTCTCTTCCTTCACAATAGATGACATTTTCAAACATTGCTGTTTTATTTTTGTTGATGAAAAGAATGTACTCTTTAATACCGCCAGCGTACATGAATGTTTCACTGACAGGTTCTTCACCTCTTAAATCAGTGACAGTCATTCTTAAACCTCTATTTAAAAATGCCATTTGTCTTACGCGTTCATAAATGACATCATAACTAAATGTTGTAGTTTCTAAAAAGATTGTTGGATCAGGTTTAAAGGTAACAATTGTTCCACTATCTTCACAATCACCAATTCTTTTTAATGGTGCAACAGGCTTTCCGCCTTTTTCAAAGCGCGAATAATAAATCCCACCGTTTTTATGGACATAAACTTCTAACCATTCAGATAAAGCGTTAACAACAGATGCACCGACGCCGTGCAAACCACCGGAAACCTTATATCCGCCACCTTCACCAAATTTACCACCAGCGTGTAAAACTGTAAAAACAGTTTCTACACCTGATAAACCGCTTTTAGCAACGATGTCAACCGGGATACCACGACCATTATCTTTAACAGTACAAGTACCGTCTTTATTGATGATGATATCAACATCAGTACAATAACCAGCTAAGGCTTCATCTATTGCGTTATCTATAATTTCCCAAACAAGGTGATGTAAACCCGCACTAGCTGTAGTGCCGATATACATACCTGGTCTTTTTCTAACAGCCTCTAAACCCTCTAAAACTTGAATGTTAGTTGCTGTGTATTCAGCATCAGCTTTATCGATTTCTTGTTGAGATTTGCTCAATTCTGACATCTCAAGTATTTCAGGATGAGATTCGATTATGCTTTTTTCTATTTCTTCTGGTTTTTCAGCGTTTTGTGTTTGTTCGTTTTCTTGATTTAAAACATTTTCTTTTTTATCTTCCATAGTCTTTTTCTCCTTTCTTTTTAAAAGTGTAGATATTAACATCTTCTATAGTAAGATTAGTACCAGTAATAAACACTTGTTCAAATTTCTTTAAAAAATTAATTAGACGATTTTGATTGTCTTTATCAAGTTCAGACATTACATCATCTAAAATGATTATCGGCCTTTTATCTTTGTCTTTTATTAAGAAAAATGGCGATAATTTTAAAGCGATAGCAACGATTCTATTTTCACCTTGTGATCCAAAAGAAGAAATATCTTTGCCATTTAACTTCATTACAAAGTCTTCTCTATGAACCCCAATAGAAGTTACCTTTTTTCTAATATCACTTTCTAGCGCTTTTTTAAACGCTAATTTTGCTCGATTTTCAAACCCTTCCTCACCAGCATTTATAAACGGTTGATAAATTATCTCAGCGTTTAATCTTTCGTTTGTAAGAGCGAGTATGATTTTGTTGAGTACTTTATTTATTTCTTCAACATAATTTTGTCTATACGATACTATCGGCATAGACAGTTTAATCATCATTTCCGTCAAAGTTTCTAAAAGAGTCATGTCGACGTTATCTTGTTTTAATAACGCGTTTCTTTCTTTTAAAAGCTTTTCATACTGGGAGATATAACCTAAGTAAGTTTGACTTTTTTTAGAAATGCTTATATCAAGATAATTTCTTCTATCTTTTGGAGACCCTTTAAAAAGCATTACGTCCTTAGGTTCAAAAATGATAATATTTACCAATTTTGATAATTCTGACAATCTATTGATCGGTTTTTTATCAACGATGATTTTACGTCCTTCTGCAGTGAATAGTATTTTTATTTTATGAGAAATGTCTTCTCCTACTATTTTTGCCTCTATCTCAGCGTTTTGTTTGTTGTATTGAATTAATTCATTATCATCTTGCGTCCTAAATGATCTCGCAAGACTCAAATAATAAATCGCTTCAACTAAGTTGGTTTTACCAACACCGTTTTCACCAACAAACACATTCATCTTGTTTGAGAAATCGTATGTCAGATATGCGTGGTTACGGAAGTTTTTAACCGTTATATTCTTTATGAACATCTATTTGACTATTTCAAATTCTTTATCTTTGATCCTTATTACATCGCCAGGATATAATTTTCGACCTCTTCGATTCTCTATTTCCTCATTAACTAAAACCTTATTTTCTTCTAAAAAGATTTTAGCCATCCCTCCAGAATCGATAATGTTTCCAATTTTTAACAATTGTTGCAATTGGATGTAGTCTGTTTGAATATTGATTTTAATTGTTTTTTTGCTCATAAAAAACTTCCTGTATATATTATATAATATATAAGTTTAAAAACCAACATAATTTACAATACTTTTTTAACACTTTAAACATTCTAAAATATCACCTAAGAATGTTTGTAAGGAAAATAAAAAGTTTTTTTGACTTTTATTATCAAAAATAAAAAAACAAGCACATAGTGCTTGAATTTTATATATCATCTAGTAAGTTCTCATCGGAGTTACAACTTGAATTATAGAATCATCTTCGTCATTTTTAACAACAAAAGGCTTCATTTCTCCAACAAACGCAAGTGTAACATCAACACATCCTAAAGATTTGATGGCCGCTAAAACGAATTCGTTATTAAAACTTACTTCCAATCTTTGTCCACTATATCTAAATGTTTCGATTTTTTCACTTGCTGAACCGATTTGAGATGATTTAGAAGATACTTCTACACCATTTTCAGACATCGATAAATTGACGACATTTTCTCTTTCAATAGAAAGTAACGAAACTCTTTCAATCGCTTTAATGATATCGTTTGCGTTAACTTGCAATATGTAGTTTATGTTTTTTGGGACGATGTTTTTGGTGTTTGGATAATCTCCACTTTGCATGCGAGTAGCAACGATTGTTTTTCCTAAAGAAAACAAGGCTTTTTTATCAGAAATTACAATATCAACAAACGGTGTTCCTTCAGCTAAATGAGAAACCTCCATAAGCATCTTTGCAGAAATGTTTGCGACAAATTGAATAGAATTATCAATTTCTAGTGTTTTACGCGCCATACGAGCCGAATCCGTTGCTGTAGCAACTAATTTACCGTCGTTAGCTTCTAAATTTATAGCAGTTAGAATTGGGCGTTGTTCTTTTGTTGAAGCCGCAAATGCTGTTTGGCTAATCAAAGAATCAAAATCCGCATATGATAACCCAATCATTTGGCCATTAGGCTCTAAATCTAAATCAGGATACTCTTCGCTTCTTACACAATTTAATTTAAATTCAGATTTGCCATCAGATATGATTGCAATCGTAGAATCTATGATGTCTAGTGTTAACTCAAAAGAATCAATTCTTCTTGCGATTTCGGTAATAATTTTAGCATTAATTAATGTGGAACCTTCTTTATAGTTTCTTATGATTTCTTTACCGTTTTCAGAATAAGGAATCATTGTTTTGATGCTTAAATCATTATTAGAACCGGTTAAATATAACCCTGTTTCATCTAAATCTATTTTTAAATTATTTAATACAGGAATAGCTGATTTTGATGCAACAGCACGCGAAGCGATGCTTAATCCTTTTAAGAATTCATCTCTTGCAATTGTAAATTTCATATAATTAATTCCTTTCTTTTATATTTAATAATTTATTATTAATAATATATTCTGTGGATATGTGGATAACTTTGCTTAATCTTCATCTTTTAGTATATCATTTTTTAATTTTTATTGTAATGCTATTTATAAAATAAATACTTATTTTTTAATCCTTGATTTCAACTCGGTTATTGCTTGCTTCATACCGGTGTCAGTTTTTAACATTTTTTCCACATTACTAATGCCGGACATAACAGTTGAATGATCCTTACCTCCAAATGCTTGACCTATTTTTTTAAGAGATGTGTCAAGTGTGCTTCTAATTAGATACATTGCAACATGTCTAGCTAGAACAATTTGGTGATTTCTTGAATTTCCAGTCAAAACATACGGTGTTAAATTGTAATAATCCGCAACTAAGGAAATGATGTTGCTCTCATTTATCTCATCTTCGATATATTTTCCACCTACCATTGTGGAAATTGCTTCGATTGCGATGTTGACAGTTACATGGTTTGTTTGCTTTAAGATTGCATAGTAAACTAACTTGTTTAGTGCACCCTCAAGTTCTCTGATGTTTTTAGAAAATTTATCTGCTAATAATATTAAACTACTATCATCAAAGCTCAATTCGGATAAGTTATTAGAACCAATCTTCTTTTTTAAAATCGCAAGACAAGATTCGCTATCTGGTTCGTTTATTTCAACGGTCAATCCGGAAGCAAATCTAGTGACCAATCTTTGTTCGATGTTTTCTAATTCGTTAGGTTGTTTATCTGAAGTAATAACGATTTGTTTACCTAATCTAACTAAGTCATTAAACACGTAATAAAATAGTTCTTGTGTTCTTTTTTTATCGTTTAAAAACTGAATATCATCTATTAAAAAAACATCAACAGTTCTACAATAATCTCTTAATGAAGAAGTGTCTTTCCCAGAGTTTAGACTCTTGATGTATTCATTGAAAAAATCATCGCTTGTAATACAAATAACTCTAGCTCCAGGTTTGTTGGTTTTTACATAATTACCAACAGAATGAAGAAGATGTGTTTTACCTAATCCCGATTGTGAATGTATAAATAAAGGATTAAACATTTTGCCAGGATTTGATGCGATCATAATTGCAGCTTGCGATGCGGCTCTATTAAAAGTTCCGGTCACAAAGTTATCAAATGTTAAGTTTGGATTGATGTAAGATTCTTTAAAAACCTCTTCTGATTTTGTAGAGGAAACGATAGCCTTATCCTTTTTTATTTCATCTTGAGTCAATAAATTTATTTCAAAATTTGATTCCGTGACTTCCAATACGATATCGTGTAAAAAATCCATGTATTTTTTGTTGATTAATTCAGCCGCTAAAGATGAATTGACTACCACGATTATTTTATTGTTTTGTATATCAAAAATATAAGATCCATCAAAAAAATTATCATAAATATTTCGATCGTTTAATCTCAATTTTACTTTTTCTAAGACTCTTTGCCACAATTGGGCTATTTCTGATACTGATAATTTCATAGTTTAACTAGTTAAATTATACTATATCCACACATATAGTAAACAAAAAATATCGTTTTTTTAAGTTTTCCACAAAAAACTAGAAAAATAGTGAAAAATTCACTTTTCCACATATCAACATTGTGGATAAAATTGTGGAAAACTGCCATTGTGGATAAAGCTGTGGGTTTGTGGATAAGTTAAAAAATCAAATTTAAGAGCAAATATTTGAGCAGTTATATAATAACTGAAAATGAAATCAAAATATATTCGATTTTGTGGAAAAAACAAAATATGGCTTTCTAACCATTATAAAAACATGCTCAATTCATTAAAAGTTGACATAAATATATACGTGCACGTATAATTTGTAGTGCGTACATTTATGCACATGTGCATTTTTTATTGTAAGTAAAGGAGTATTGTATGAAAAGAACATATCAACCAAGTAAAATTAAACACGCTCATAAAGCTGGTTTCAGAGCTAAAATGAAAACAGTTGGTGGAAGAAAGGTTTTAGCAAGAAGAAGAGCAAAAGGCAGAAAAAGAATCGCTGCTTAATAGAGGTATTCAGTGAAAAAAACAAATCGCGTCACATCCAGTGAAGATTTTGCAAAAATTGTTCATTTAGGAAAAGTTAAAAAAAGTAAGCAATTCGTGATACATTTTTTGCCTAACGACATTGGTTTTTCTAGAGTCGGTATATCTGTTTCAAAAAAAATAGGTATCGCTGTTTTAAGAAATAGAATAAAAAGACAAGTGAGAGCGATGATTGGTGAAATCATTGATTTAAATAACCACTCAATTGATTTCATAATTGTAATCAAAGATTCGTTTTTAGAAGAAGATTTTCACGCTAACAAGAAAAAGTTGGAATCGTTGATTACATCTATTCACGGAGAAAATTAATGAAGAGAAATTTAAAATTAACATTAGGAGTATTAGGTTTAGGTATCGCCGCAATCGGTTTAACATCCTGTACCGCTTCATTTTGTAGTGTCAACGACAAATCATCTGTCATGTACGCTTTTGATGTCTACAACGATAAAGATAACAACGCAGGACGTTACACTTTTGGTATTTCAACATACTATGATCAAAACGTTGAAGGATCAATATCTTTAGCCGGTAAAGGTTATGACAATCTTTATGTCAAATATGATATAGATTCCAATTTGGCATTAAAGCAAATAAATGATAACGCTAAACAAAATAATATTATCGTTAACGATTATGAAGCTTTCTGGGCTACCATGGATTTAAAATTCTTAGACTTAGCAGTTGAAACAGCTGCTAAAGAAGGTGGCACAGCATACGTTACAAACAAAGCTGAAATTACATATGACGACGTTGTTTTATTGCTTATTGGTAGCAAAGAAGGAAACTTAAGAGGCTACGGTTATACAAAGTATAACGGAGAAGAAAATAACAACAATTATTGGGTAAATTGGAATAAAGCTTATAATGAGACAAAAAAAGAATTAGGTGTTGATAATTGCCCTAACTCTGATTATGTCAAATTATATCAACAATCCATGTTAAATTTTGCTGCTACCGCAAACTCATGTTTAGCTACAACAGATGGTTTCTATGGTTTCTATGGTTTTGACAATCAAAACAAATTAGAAGTTTTTATTGAAGCCAAAAATTGGAACTACGCATGGAGCAGAGGATTTTTTGAAGGGTTGTTAGTGTACCCAATCGGTTGGTTAATTGATGCTACAACAAACTCTATCAT
>JAHZFY010000038.1:3615-11199 GCA_019421105.1 bacterium | reverse complement strand
ATTTCCTTTTAACTTTTTAAGATTTCTTAGTTTTTCGTTCTTTTTTATAAAATACTGTGCAAAATGAGAGAAATTATAATTTAATCACGTAATATGTTGTTTTGCCAGAACCTTGTTTTTCTAACTTGCCTTCTTCAACCATTTTTGATATTGCCTTTTCAATAGCGCTAATAGATAAACTTGGACATAATTCTGCAACATCTGATTTTGTAATTTTACCAAGTTTTTGTTTAATAGCATTATCAACCATTTCGTATGCTGACATCTTTTTAGATATTAACCTTACTCTATCTTCAAGATCTTTATAGGCCATTTCAATAATACTTAATAAATATTTTACAAAGGGCGTAGAATCATCATTTCCCTCATGCCATCCTTTTTGAGACTCAGACAATGCGTCATAATATAAATCCTTAATTTTAGATATTTTGGCGTCTAAAGATATATATCTTCCAACGTAATATCCAGATTTATACAAAAGCAAAGTGGTAAGCAATCTAGACATTCTACCATTACCATCATTAAAAGGGTGTATGCATAAAAAATCATGAATAAAAATAGGAATCAAAATAAGAGGTTCGATATTTCTTTTTTCTATTGCCTTATTATATTCATCACATATCTTTTGCATTGCTATAGGAGTTTCGATTGGAGAAAGAGGCTCAAATAGGATAAAACTGTTTCCATTTTTATCGCTAGCGCTTATATAATTTTGAACATTCTTATATTTACCACCATAATTTACCTCATCGTTATGAGAATATAAAATCGAATGTAATTGCAAAATGTAATTAGGAGTTAGTGAGATGTATTCATAATTATCGTGGATGATTGATAAAGCATCTCTATATCCTGCTATTTCTTTTTCGTTTCTATTTTTAGGTGTAGTTTTTTCATTTATAAGTTGTTTTAATCTAGAATTAGTTGTTTTAATTCCTTCAATCGCATTACTTGCCTCAGTACTTTGTATTTTAGCAATTTCTACTAATCTATTTAATTCTTCAGGTCTTTGAGATAAATATAACTCTTGTCTCCCCTTAGCTTCATGAATATTTGCGACCTTAATAAGAATTTCACTACTCCATTTTGCATCTTTTAATTTTGCATAATCAAATTCTCTCATATTTCACTCCTTTCTCGTAAAATATGGCATAAAATGAGAGAAAAATCAATAATTAAAGGTAATCCATATAAAATTAAAGAACTATAAAATAGTTCTTTAAACTAAAAAGAATATTTTGATCTTTTATAATTTATCCAAGCTTTACTTTCGCTATACTAATATAATTAGAATATATTCTAAATTCGACACCATCTTTTGAATAGCTAGGATCAAAACCATGATACTTATCATGATATTTAAACCCTAAATCACAAAATGTTTTGTTAATGATGTTTGGATCTATTTTCATATTCGTTTCGTATATTTTTGCTGTTGGATCTTGAGAGTAAATGTAAAAACAATACTATTTATTTTTTTATAATCATCAATATCCTCATATGATAAATCTTCAAAATTCATAAAAATGATATTTTTTTATTAATTCATTAATTATCAATTCTAAAATTTTTGACTCACTGGATCTTTTAGACCCCAATAAAACTTTTATAATATCCAAATCGTAAAATGGTCTAATTTTAATTAAATATTTTTCTCTAGTTATAAGCATGCTTTTGCTTCATATGAGCCATAACATAATCCTGTAAAAATTACAAATATTTTAAATTTTTAAAAAAAGGCTTGATACTAATTTTTATTTGTATCAAACCTATACTTTCTTAATGGTGCGGTCGACAGGACTTGAACCTGCATGAGCTGCCCCATTAGAATCTGAATCTAACATGTCTACCAGTTTCATCACGACCGCGCATATATAATTATAATTTTTAAAATCTTGTTAACAACATTTTTTGTTATGTTATAATACAATGCATGATTAAGTTGTTAAGAAAAATTTTTATTAAAAATTATAATGATGTAAACGATCCTAAAGTAAGGGAAAAACACGGTATTTTAGCCTCAATTGGAGGAATTTTCATCAACTTATTGTTGTTTGGTTTTAAGGTGTTTATTGGCGTTATTTCTTTATCGATGTCAATCATATCTGACGCTATTAACAATTTAACTGATTTATTTTCATGTTTTGTTAATTTATTTGGATTCAAAATTGCATCAAAACCTGCTGATAAAGAGCATCCATATGGTCATGAAAGAGTTGAATACATCGCTGGAATGATCGTTTCTTTTATCATTATTGCTGTCGGCATTGTTTTAGGTTATACATCTATAATGAAATTAATCAATCATGAGGCTGCTCCTACATATGATATATATGCTTTCATCATCTTAGTTGGAGCAATACTTTTTAAAGTTTTATTAGGATTATTTTATTATGGTTTAGGTAAAGCGATTAATTCAGAAACCTTAAAAGCGTCCATGAAAGATAGCTTTAATGATGTAATATGCACTACTGGTGTTTTAATATGCGCTATTATTACTTACTTTATTGATGGTTTATGGTGGCTTGACCCTAGTGTTTCTTTATTAATATCCTTATTTATTATTTATAGTGGAATCAATTCTGTTAAAGAAACAGCTTCACCACTGATTGGTCTTTCTCCTGATAGCGAATTTGTTCAAAATGTCATTCATGATATTTTAAATTATGAAGGTGTTTTAGGCATCCATGATTTAGTTTGCCATTCTTATGGCCATACAAATATTTTTATGACTATTCATGTTGAAGTAGATGGATACGCAAATATGATGGAAATGCACGATTTAATAGATAATATCGAAAAAGATATGACAAAGAAATTTGGAATTAATCTAACGATTCATATGGATCCAGTCGATACAAAAAACAAAGATTTACCAAAATTAAAAGTCGCTATTTCAAATATTGTAAAACAATATGATGAAAGATTAACAATTCATGATTTACGTGTGGTAAGTGGACCTACTCATACAAATATTTTATTTGACATACTAATGCCACATGGCAAAAAAATCAATGAAATTGATTTAATAGAAAATATTAGCAAAAAAATTAAAGACTTAGATAGTTCATATAATATAATCATCAAAATAGATTATTCTTTTATTTCATAAATAATATTTTTGTTTTTGAAATGTCTTTTTAAATAGTCTTTTACTTCGTTTTTAATATAGTCTTTATTTTGGCTATGACAGATTATATTAATTTTTGTAGTTTTATTTTTGATGTCATTTGTAAAATCTATACTTTTTATCCCTGGTATAGTTAAAAATACTTCTTTAAGATAATCATAATATATGGAGTTATTAACAAAGTTAGTATCCCTATTCAAGATAAAAGAATCATTTGAAATAAACATGACACTTAAATTCGTATTGAAATAACCGTCTTTAAAGATAACATCATTAACGTTAACATCTTTATAATACCCGACCATATTGACTGGACTTTTCAAAAACAAATAACAATTATTGTGATCTAAAAGCTTATTGTATAAATTTTTATAAACTTTTTTAACTTCAAATTCTTCCCCTATTTTAAATGTTTTTTCATTAATATTTTTATACGCAAAACACCCTAAGGTTTCTACACAACCTAATAAATATTTAACATCGTAGTCAATATTATTAGGCAACTCATCAAAGCAATTATATAAAAACAAGCATTGTAGATTAGATTTAGATTCAATAACTTCTTTTGAAAAAACATAATCAATCTTATTCTTGTTAATATAACTATCAATGCGTTTAATTGATGAATCTTTTATGTAAATAGTATTTAACCTCAATAAAGGATAATTAATAAAATTAATAAAATCACTAACTTTTAATCCATTAAAATTAAGAAATGTTTTTTGTTCTCTTTTTAAAGCAATTATAGAGTCTAAATTTGAATATGAACAAGTAATATTATGATTGGAAAAGCAACATATGTGGGGTGGTTCAAGATATCTTTCATTACCACCTATCAAAGCGATGTCATTCATGGAATATCCACCTTGATATTTTGCCTTTTCATTCATCTTTTTAATATCAAAATTAATTGTTGGTTTCTTACATTTAAAATATCTTGCTTTAATATAAAAATCATGAAAATATTTTTTGATACCTATTAAATAATCTGAGTGGATAGGCACAATAATGTTTAAATCATTAAAAAGGGATTTGTTGTTTTTATAAAACAAATCTTCTTCCATAAATAAGAATCTTGAATTTACTTTTCTTGCAAAAAATATCGCTTCTTCGACACTTAGGTTTATATCAATTAGATGTATAATTGCCCCGATTTTATTTAAAGCATATACCAAAGCAATAGAATAAAAAGAATCATTTAAATAAACGCTTATTACATTATGTTTATGAATATGAAGTTGATAAGTTAAATTATTTTCTAAATTATCAATTAAGTTTAATAAATCAAGATATGAATAATTCTTATTTTTAAAAACAATCGCAGGTTTATTTTTATTATGAATTGCAATATTTTTAAAAATTAAATATAAACTCATTTAAATTAAACCGCTCCTAGAATCATGATTATCAAAACAAAGATTCCAACAAAAACAAATTGATGAGCTAAATAAAATATCAACGAGTGTCTTCCAATAAAACAAACTGGTTTCATCCATCTATAATTATGGTCTAAATGTTCACTTGGATTTTTATAATAAGTTTTTGCAATGATTACTCCTAAAAAGAATCCAATAATATATGGAAATAAAGGCATATAATCTGATTGATAATAAGGCTTTCCATTAATAGTTATGTCACCTGGATTAAAAAATGGATAAAACAAAAACATTTCATCTTTTAATTCTAAATATAACGGAGATAAAACTAATAAAGAAATAACTGTTAAAAAAATAGTCAGCATGGCTATTCTTTTTAAGGACCATTTTTCAACACAAGCATATAAGCAAACACAACTAGTAATAACGGCAATGACATTATAATTCATAACCAAAGTTGCGTTGCCAGGTAAAAACGGATTATCTTTTGGAAATTGTCTAAGCCAAACTGTTATTAAATTACTACCAAATGCTAAAGCAACCGCAAACATGAGCATTTTAATGGCTCTTTTTGCATTGCTTTTTGAAAAAGCACAAGATATACCGCTCAATAACACAAACATCATCAAAGCAATTTCTCTTACAAATAACCTTGTATAACTAGCAAAATAATAAGGAACAAATTCTTTTACGAAAGTTAACCAGAACCCTGAATCATATCCTGCCAATTCCAAGATTTGAGGTAAATAATCTCTAAAATCAAACATTAGATGATCAAAAAACACCAAAAATAAACAAGCTCCTCTTAAAAAGTCAATCAGAGCAATTCTTTTATCAAATACACTTTTTTTACGCTCCGGTTTTACACTTAATTCCACTAGTTCACTCATATTATTAGTATATAATAAAAGTTAAAAATATAGAATAATATAAATATAAAAAAAGGATTGCAAGCAATCCTTAAAAAGTTATTTTATATTCTAGTCTCAACTTTTTTAACGATGTTTTGTTCATCGTTGATATGTTTTTGAATGTATGAATCCATCTTGGTCAAATCTACAACACTGCCAAGATCAATCAAATTCAAATTAGCCTTCAATTTAATGCTGACACCAACATTGACACCTAAGTAAATATCTAAGTTAGAAAGAGTTTGTTTATTTGGATCAACGCTGACTTTGACCGTAAATTCATTTAAATCAGGGTTTTTAGCAAGTTCTGCTAAATTGATATCGACGAAGAAATATGAATTTGTTTTGTTATAATAGAAATCTTTTAAAATTTCTTCATATCTAATTGGTTCATTATTTGGATTGCTTCCAGTAATAGAACCATTGATTTGGTCCATGATGTTGCTATTTAATCCAACCACAACTTCACATAAATAATATAAGATGTTATCCATGAAATAATCTAATGTACAAACACTTGAATATTCAACATCATAAGTTTTAATAGGGAAAATACCATGTTTTACTCTATCCACTCTAGATACATAAACTAATCCATCTTGATAGTAAATACTTGCTCTTCTTGAATTAGTGATATTGTAATCAGGGTTTTTATTAACAAAGATGACAGTTGGAATATTAGACATTTCTAACGCTAATGAAACATTGCCTTTATTGTTTTTAACTCTAATATCTAAAGGTACGTCAATATTTAAGATACCTAATAAATTAATATTAACTTTGCCATTGAAATGATAATCATCATAAATAGCTGTGTTCATTCCTAATGCTAATAATAATTTTAAATCAGAGAAGTCAAAATAAGTTGCCATTGGATCTAATCTTGTAGATTCTAAAGAATTATCAAAGGCCTTTAAATCAACTTTAAATGAGATGACATCTTGATTCATTTGAATATTTGTAATTTCTAATCCATAAAGATTGTTTTCATCATAATTGATAACTAAGTGCATTACGGTACCCAAACCAACTAAAGCACCACTTAAATCCATTTCAATTTTTGTTTCACTAACTGCAATATTGCTAAATGTTTCAGTTGCAAATAATAAACCAATATCGCCATTTAATGCTTTAAATAATGGAGTTTCGTTGAGTTTTTGTAAAATATCACCGAATAATTCCATAAAATGCTCATCTTTTCTTTGAATGATGTCTTGTATCATGGCGCTTAATTCATCAATAGAAGAACCACTCATTTTTCCATTTAATTTATCGTTATATGAAACTAATAAATTTCTATCGCTTCTAAAATCAGCTTTAATATTATGAACATATGTATCACGATCAACAATGCTTACATTACCATAACCAAATTTATCAGTTAAATCGAATTGGAATCCACCATTGATAGTGACATCTTTAACACCGGCTTGCATAGAATCTACCAAACCAGAGAATTCAAATCTAAATTGTTTTTGATTGACTAAGTTTGCAATAGTTGGAATCAAATTCATCGCAGGATCCATTGCGACATATTCACTAGAGTTAGGAACAACTAAATTGTAATCCTTAACATCAATATCTACATCGATTGAATAGTTAGCAAAAATTAAATTATCAATATGAATGCCAAGTAATGTGTCTTCATTCATATTGGCATAAATACAGAATTTTCCAACATTGATATTGAAACATGATAAGTCAAAATAAACAGCAACTTTATCATCTAAAACATCGATTCCGACAATCCAATTGTTCAAATTTTCTAAATTAGAAATGATATTTGCGATGTCGACATTGCTCATGCCTGTAGACATCTTATCTAAAAATTGTTTAAATGTTTCGTCATTAATTTGGTTAACAAAGTAACCAACTAAGCTTGAAATAGTTTGATTTTGTATAGATATTTTATTTACGTTAGCTTGATTGATAAATAATGTTTCCTCTTTTAAATATAAGCCTAAATTGTGGGTTCTTTCATTTTCTTTAATCGCAAAGTCAAAAGAGACATTATTATCATTTAAATCATAAGATAAATCACCATTTAAATTGATTGCGTTAACAAAACCGGCATCCGTTTTCTTATCCAAATTAATGTTAACATTAAGAGTGTTTTGTTTATTTGAAAAAACATTATAAAACCCATTGATTAAATTTAAAGCAGGTA
>JAHZFY010000038.1:0-3605 GCA_019421105.1 bacterium | reverse complement strand
TAAATAGGAGCGTCAGGTTTTAATTCTGGGTTCACTAATTCATTAGTATCAACATTTTTACTTAAAATGTCACAATCTAAAAATACAAATAAATCTTCATAGAAAAATTTATTAGTTCTTATGCCTTTAAATTGATAATCAAAATCACTTTTAAAGAATACGGAGATTGTATCATTTAATACTAATTCAAACATATATCCATCAGGACATGAAACTGGCTCCATATTGCTTAATTCTTCAGTCATTGCATTTAAGTCTAAGTTTTTAATTTCTTCTGGGACACCAATATTAACACCCATGGAAGGTAACATATCTATAAAATCAAATAATTCAGCATCGACAAGTTTTAAATGAGAATTGTTATAATCAAGATAAATTGTATTATCAAAATAACCAACAGATCCTTTAATCATAGAAGCGCCATATTTAGCATCTAAGTCTCCAGATATTTTTAAGTTATTTAAATCTGTTATGTCGGCAACACCATTGATATCGATATTTCCATGGCTCATGTTTTCTTGATATGTAAATTCTAAACTAGCATCGATATTAAACTGCTTTAAACCCATCAAAGATGAAAATAAAACTTCTGCAGGTTTTAAAGGAACATCAGGATTAACTGGTAAATTTGGATCAACATTTTGTGAAGTTGAACTTTGGTAGCATAAATAATAAGTTACGCCTCCACTGACTGCAAATATCGATGCAAATAATGTAATTTGTTTTAATAAGAATTTGTGTTTCATTTATACTTAACCTCCATAGGTACAATTCGTCTTATAATCTGGGATGTCAATTTTTTGATCGTAATGGAATGTTTCTTCAATTACAGAATCAGATTTATGTAATCCCAATTTAAACACTTCGTATTTTTCGTGAACCGTTGTTTTAAGAAGCGTCAAATTTTTATCCATTTCAAATTCAATGTTCACTTCACTAAATTTTGGGTATCTATCTAAACTTGACATCGATTTCATTTGCTTAACGTATCGAATAACCGATAACAACGGGTCTAGTTCAACACTCACTGAATAATTTCCATCATCATTTGTCGTCAATTGACTATTTATAACTGTTTTGCTTGAAACAACATATATGGAAGTTCTTTGCAATGTTTTTCCCCAGGTTT
Organism: bacterium; assembly: GCA_019421105.1. Lineage (GTDB taxonomy): Bacteria > Bacillota_I > Bacilli_A > RFN20 > CAG-826 > CAJOOD01. The sequence goes on along the minus strand of JAHZFY010000038.1, from coordinate 2,476 downwards.
CTTCATACTCTTTACTAGTCAAAACTTCAGTAGGTGATTCATTCCATGTTGCAGCAGCACCATTTTGAATTGAAGACCCATGATAGACGTCAACGTTTTCCGCATCATCTTGATAAAACCTTCTTGCTACTTTTACTAAAGATGACGCTGAGATTGATTCATTGAAGTATTCTTCGCCGTTTCTTATCGAAGTACCTTTGATAGTTTGAACAATTCCAGAAGCATTTACCCAACCATCAACAACGCTATAATGATATTGGCTTTCAGCGTATTTCCTAGCGCTTATATTGACTAGTTCGTATGGTTTAAATTGATTCACATCGCCACCTGATTTTTCATATCTTTTCATCAAAGCATCGATGTCATCTTCTAAAGCTTCAGCGGAATAGTTGTAATTTACAGTTGGAACCAAATATCCCATTCCGAAGTAAATTCCTAATCCTACACCAGCACTTAATGCGACACCACATACGACTGAGGTAATGATAATGTTGTTAGTTCTTTGACTCAATTTTTTCATACGACTAACATTATATGTATATACGCGTCAAGTACACGCTAATGTTAAAAACCTTAATAATAGACGCGTGTAAATAAATAATATACATATTTATACAACTCTCTAAAAAAGAGAATATAACGCATTTTATTGAATTAATGCGATTTTTTTATATAATAAATGTATGAAAAATTTAAAAGAAATTGTTGGAGATAATCTTCAATATTTAAGAAAAGAGAGAAAAATGACACAGATGGAAATAGCCGAAATGTTTGGCTATTCAGATAAAGCTGTGTCCAAATGGGAAAATGGAGATACACTTCCTGATTTAGAAACTTTATATAAAATTGCTACGTTTTATGGTGTCACTTTAGATTATTTAACAAGAGAAGATGACGACACACATAAGCAAGAATTTAAAATCAAAAGATCCAATAAAATATCTATTGTATGCTTATTAGTCTCCTTAATTTGGATGGTGGCCACAATCATATTTGTTTGGTTAGGAATGACTGGTGAGAATTGGTATTGGGAAGTCTTTGTTTGGGCTGTCCCTGCTTCTTGTATTTTACTTTTATATTTAAATCATAAATGGGGAAGAAGATTATATATTTTTTATATAGTAACTATATTTATATGGTCTTTGATAACAGCGTGTTATTTACAATTTTTAGAATATAATGCTTGGCCATTATTTATACTTGGCATTCCTGCTCAAGTATCATTGCTATTATGGGTTGGCATAAAAGATAGCATCATCCCAACAAAGAAAAAGAAAAACTAGCGATTGCTAGTTTTTTTATTACCAATATTTATGAACTGATTCCCTTATATATTTATCATATATTTTTTTAACCGCTTCCATTTGTTCTTTGCTAAATGGTTTGATTTCATTAGCTTTTATGTTAGCAAGAACCTGTTCTTTTTTACTTGCTCCAGGAATAACAACACTTACTTCATCGTGCATCAATATCCATTTTAAAGCGTATGGTGCAAGATTTTCGGTATTAAAAACTTCTTTTAATTCTTCGACAGCTTTTAAACCTAAATCAAAATCGACACCAGAAAATGTTTCACCTTTATCAAAAGCTTCACCATTACGATTAAAAGTTCTATGATCTTTTGGACCAAATTTTGTATCTTTTGTATATTTTCCAACTAATAGACCACTAGCTAAAGGAACACGTGCAATAATTGCAACATTATTTTTCTTTGCTAGAGGAAATAATTCTTCTAAAGGTTTTAATCTAAACATATTAAATATGACTTCAATAGCGGAAATATCATATTTCATCGCTTTAATTCCTTCTTCTACTTTTTCTATGCTGACACCATATGCATCGATTTTACCAATGCGTTTTAATTCATCTAACTTTGCAAAAACCTCGTCTTTTTCATAAACTTCGCTAGGCGGGCAGTGAAGTAAAACCATATCGAGTTTATTTAAACCCATCCTTTTTAAAGAACCATCCACAAACTCTTCGATAGCTTTAGGTGTATACATCTCAGCGGTATGCGGATTTAAAGCGCGTCCACATTTTGTAACGATGTAAAAATTAGCGTCTTTATTTTCTTTAAGATATTCGCCGATTGTTAATTCGCTATTCCCATCATTATAAATATCCGCGGTATCGATGAAAGTAATTCCGTTATTTTTCGCGGCATCTAATATTCCATAGGCTTCTTTTTTATTAAATTGTTCTCCCCATTTAGTGCCCAATTGCCAAGTTCCTAAACCAATTCTTGACACGACTTTATTAGTTTTTCCAAACACTTTTTGTTCCATGATAATTTACCTCTTTAACATTATACTAATTTTACTAAGTAAAATGTAGAAAAAATATAGTGTCTAGATTATACTTTCTATGTTATGAAAAGCAAATACTTGAAAGTGTTATTCTTTTTACTCTTATCATTTGTCGGGGGCTTTATTGAAATCTATTCTTTAAAGATGCATGGTATTTTTGCTGGCATGCA
>JAHZFY010000037.1:7876-11214 GCA_019421105.1 bacterium | reverse complement strand
TATATGTACCAGAACGTCTTAATTCTTCTACTTCATTATCTTTTAAACCAAAGATAACACAGTTTTCCATACCAGCATTTTGAGCAATTTCAATATTAGCACCGTCTAAGGTTCCTAAAGTGATAGCACCGTTCATCATAAATTTCATATTTGATGTACCACTTGCTTCTTTACCAGCAGTAGAAATTTGTTCACTTACATCAGCGCTTGGAATAATTAACTCTGCTAATGTGACGCCGTAGTTTTCAATGAAAACTACTTTTAAGAATTTATTTGTTTCTTCATCGTTATTGACAACATCAGCAACCGCTAAAATCAATTCGATAATCTTTTTAGCGTAAGCATAGCTTGGAGCAGCTTTTGCGCCAAAGATGAATGTTCTTGGATAAATTCTAAAGTTTTTATCTTGTTTCATTCTTTGATATAAGTAAATGATATGGAAGATATTCATCAATTGACGTTTATAAGCATGCAATCTTTTGATTTGAACATCGAAAATAGAATGAGGATCGATATCGATACCATTATGTTGTTTGACATATTCTGCCAATTTTACTTTGTTATGGTATTTGATATCCGCTAATTTCTTTAAAACTTTTTCATCATCTTTAAACTTTTTAAAATCGCTAATTTTAGCAAAGTCGCGATGATAATCTTCACCGATTTTAGAATTGATCAATTCAGCTAATTCAGTGTTGCAATTTAATAACCATCTACGATGGGTGACACCATTTGTTTTATTGTTGAATTTTTCTGGCATATAGTCATAAAATTCTTTAAATGTTTGAGCTTTTAAAATATCAGTATGTAAAGCCGCAACACCATTGACACTAAAACATGTATAAATGGCTAAATTACACATGTGAATTTGACCATCTTTAATAATTTGCATGCCCCATCTAGCAGCACCATCAACACCTTTTTCATCCATTTCAATACTGAAACGACGATTGATTTCTTCGATGATCATAAAACATCTTGGAATCAATTGTTGGACATAGTGAACTGGCCATTTTTCTAAAGCTTCAAGCATGACTGTATGGTTAGTAAACGCCATGACTTTTTTAGTCAAATTCCAAGCGTAGTCCCAAGAACATTCATATTCGTCTAATAAAATTCTCATCATTTCTGGAATAGCAAGAATTGGATGAGTATCATTTAATTGAACGACGACTTTATCAGCAAAATTATCTAAAGTATGATAATGAGATAAATGTGATTTAATAGCGCATTGCATACCAGCGGACACTAAGAAATATTGTTGTCTTAAGCGAAGCATTCTTCCATGTTCTGTTGTGTCATCTGGATATAGACCAAATGTCAATTCTTTTAAAGTTGATAGATAACTATCAAAAGATTGATTTTTTGGAAGATTTTCTTGACTTGGTTCCGCTCCCCATAATCTTAATGTATCACAGACATGATTTTTATAACCGACGATGCTAACATCATATGGAATAGCTCTAACGCAAACTGCATTGACAGTTCTAATGCCATATTCACCATTAGGTTTTAAATATGTTTCAGGATTACCATAAAATTTGATTTCCATAGAATGTTTTGGCTTTTTAACTTCCCAAACATAACCATTTGATAACCATTGATCTGGTAATTCTTTTTGTTTTCCATTGACTAATTTTTGTCTAAAAAATCCATAATCATATCTAATGCAGTTACCATGACCTGCATATCCTAAAGAAGCGATTGAATCTAAAAAACAAGCTGCTAGTCGGCCTAAACCACCATTACCTAAACCAGCATCGGATTCTAATTCTTCTAATTCATGGATATTAATTCCTAAATCTTTTAAGCCATCTTGTGCTACTTTATATACACCAAGATTCATCATGTTATTAACTAAAAGACGTCCAATTAAAAATTCCATTGAAAAATAGATGAGTTGCTTTTTGTTTTTAGAAGTGATTTCGTTGTGTGTTTTTCTCCAGTCAAAGTTTGCGTAATCTCTAACCATTGAGCCTAACACATCGTAACGTTCTAAAACATGGCTTTCTTTTATTTCTACACCATATTTTTCAATCATTCTGCGTTGGTATTCACGTTTAAACTCTTCTTTAGTTTTAAACATGTTGATTCCTTCATAATTCATAATAATATAGTTTCCTCCAATAAAATTTACTTGGTCTTTTTAAAGATGCAAGCGCCAAAGCTCGCTAATTTAATCGTGATATGGAATGGTTTATTTTCTGGTCCATATTCATTGGTTAAGCATGGAAGTCCATTGTATTGATTTCTTCCTGCATAAACATCCTTATCAGAATTAAATATTTCTGTATATTCACCTTCTAACATAACAGGTATTTTAATATACTCATAGTAATTAGGTGTCATATTAAACACAAATACCAATGTTTCATCACCATAGCTTCTTTGGAAAGCAAAGATGCTTTGATCGGCATTATCGACCATCAACCATTGATAATGACTTGGATTGTGTTCTTCAACATGCATCGCTTTTTCATGACGATAAATAAGATTTAAATCTCTTACTAATCTAGAAATTGAATCATGGATTGGGAATGCTTTTAAGTTCCATGGTAATGATTTATTTTCATTCCATTCATCAAAACTTGCTAATTCATTGCCCATAAAGTTTAATTTTTTACCTGGATGTGCAAATTGATAGGTGTATAAATTTCTTAATTGAGCAAATTTATCTTCATAAGAACCCCATAATTTATTTATGAGGGTGCCTTTTCCATGAACCACTTCATCATGAGAAAATGGGAGCATGAAGTTATCGCTATAAAAATACGCCATCGAGAAAGTCAACTTGTTATGATCATATTTTTTATAGATTGGGTCTTTAGAATAATAAAATAATGTATCATTCATCCATCCTAAATCCCACTTATAATCAAATCCAAGTCCGCCGTATTCAATAGGACGAGTAACACCGCTATAATCTGAACTATCTTCTGCAATCATCATCAAAGTTGGATGTTTATAATGCAATTTACCATTTAAGCGTTTAACAAATTCAATTGCCCCTTCATTTGGACCGTTGGATTTATCGCCGTTATGATAAATGATGTTAGAAACAGCATCGACTCTTATACCATCAAAATGGAAATAAGAAACAAAATAATCCATCGCTGAAATTAAAAAGGAGCGAACTGGATCTTTGCTTAAATCAAACATCAAAGAACCCCATGGAGAAATTCGCCATTCTCCAGTGTATTCAAATAAGCATGTGCCATCGTATTCACTCAATGCGAAACTATCATTTGCAAAGTGTACAGGTGCAAAATCTAAGATAACGCCAAATCCAGCTTGATGGAGTCGGTCGACAAAGCTCATTAATTGCATTGGGTTTCCAT
>JAHZFY010000037.1:0-7866 GCA_019421105.1 bacterium | reverse complement strand
AATCCACGCTATAAAAACCTGTTGCTTGATATCCCCAACTACCATCGAATGGGTATTGTGTTATCGGCATGATTTCCACATGTGTATAACCTAATTCTTTTAAATAAGGAATCAAGTAGTCAGCGATTTCTTCATAAGAAAGATATCTTCCGTCCACTTGTCCTTTCCAAGAACCAAGATGAATCTCATATATAGACATCGGTTCATCAAAATTTCTCGATCTTTTTTTCATCCAATCTTCATCGTGCCAGATGAAATTTTTAATATCGAAGAGTTTTGAACATGTCCCAGGACGATATTCGCTATAAAACGCAAATGGGTCAGCCTTATCAACATATTCACCATGAGCATTTTTAAAATGGAATTTATATGTTTGATAATTTGTTAAATTTTCAACAAAGCATTCAAACACACCGCATTCATCGATTTTTTCCATCTTATTTTTTGTAACGTCCCAATTATTCCATTCGCCAATGACGCTAACATCGCTTGCCATCGGAGCGTATAATCTAAACACTACACCTGAAACATTTTTTCTTTTGATTTTTCTTGTTTCAAAATGGGCACCAAAATATTCATATGCTTCAACGCATTGTCCCATCAAGTAATCATAAAGTAATCCGTAAGCCATATATAGACCTCCACATATAGTTTATATTATATGAAAAATAAATAAAATATAATTTTATCTATTTTGCAAAATAAAAAGAGCCCCTAGGGGCCCTTATGTGATTTGTTATTTTTTATTCAACGTAAAATTCCATTGGGTATGTTAGGTATTGGTTTGGTTCTAATTGATCAGCAGTAACATAGCCAGCAGGTGCTCTTAATAAAGATGGAATACGGTTAACAACAGTGGCACATGTGTGTTCGACAGTAGCAGGTTTATCAACACCAAATTTAACATTTGGTTCGCCTTCGATTTCCCAATCACACATATCCCCTTCATCTGGTCCATAGACTTTACCAATTGTTTGTTCTTCAACAACGATTCCTTGAATAGTTTCAATTGTGACCACCGCAGACATGCCAATACATCTTCCAGCTTTAATATCTTTTCCTAATGTGGAAGAATAAATATCTTTATCGATGATATATGGAACTTGCTTTTGTTCTATTGATTTAATGGTTAATCCAAGTTTATTAACAATCGCTTCAGCAGCATTCCAAGCATATGATGGAACAACTACTTCAGGATGAGCTAATTCTTTTTCAAATTCTTCTTTTGTTAAATCACATCCATGAGCTTTAGCTAAAGCTAAACCATATTCATCAACATTATATGAATATGCGCCTTTAATCTTTTTAATTGTATGTACGCCACCAGCAATTAAACCGACCATGTTAATCCAATAAATATCTTGCATACCAGATCCACAAACTGTACAGCCAGTTTCTTTTGCAAGAGCATCTAATTTATTAGTAATTTCACTTGCGGTAGTCCATGGATAAATGGCTTCTTCACAAGTTGTGATGACGTTGATACCACGTTGAACACATTTTTCAACATGTTCATAAATATCAGACATAAATGAGAATAAAGTAACGATAGCAACATCAGCGTCGCAATTATCTAAAACTTCATCAGCGTTTTTAGAAATTTTAACACCTAATTTGATACCTAGTTCGGCAAAATCGCCAACATCCATACCTAAAATATCAGGATTGACATCAATTGCACCTACAATTTCCGCTCCCTTTTCATGAAGATATCTTAAAATATACTTAGACATCTTGCCACATCCATATTGGACAACTCTAATCTTTCTCATATTTTCCTCCTTATTGTTTAAGATTATTATGTCTTGTGTCAAATATATTATAACATTAAAATACATCATCAAAACAAGCCTGATTGTACAATTCTCTTTTTAATAGATAATTTAATTTTTATCTATTTTAAATATTTTTAACATTAGATAACTTTTAATTCCTCGTGCCTATATACTTATTAGGAAAACAAAGGAGTTTTATTATGAATAAAAGGATAAAAACTATAACGATGTTAACTCTAAGTAACGCTATTGTATTAACATCATTGATAACCATAAAAACAAATAATGAAAAAGTATTGACTAAAGCCAATGCAATCGAATATCAATTGGTAATAAATACTCATAATGCACCTAAATATGGAGAAGGTGAATTTTTTGTTAAGACAAATGATGGCAATACTATTTGGTTTGCGTATCGTAATTTTGGGATTGATGGTTCTTCTATAGCATTAAAAAAGAATGGCTATTTAAAAAACTTAACACCTATTAATGGCGTAAAGCATTTTACTTATGATCAAAAAGGAACATGGGTTCAATCGTATATGGATGCATCGTTTGATACAATTGGTGCTTGGTATGATGGATGTAAAGCTTATAATGTCAATTACCAAGTTAAAAAAAGTGGTATTGATGGAGCAAGCAGAAATTGGTCTGCCGATTATGAAAAAGAGGTTACTTTTATATCTTGGAAAGACCCTTCAACTCTTGGATGGCCATATGTTAAATGTGATAATATCAAAATAACTTATACTTGCTGATGAACATTAAGTTGTTCATCTTTTTTATTGTTAATAAAATAAATTATTTTATCTACACATTCATCCACTCCATTTGAAGAGTCTATAAATAAATCATAGTTATCAATATCATCCCATTTTTTATTGCTGACTTCTTTATAATAATTAGCTCTTGCTTTATCAGAAGCGTTCATATTTTTTTCAGCTTCTTTTTTATTATCCCCATATATTTCCATGATGCGTTTGATTCTTATTTGTTTATTAGCGTCAATAAAAATTTTAATGACATTTTCATTATCCTTTAAAATATAGTCTGCACATCTTCCTACGATGACACAACTTCCTGCATTTGCAATTTTTTTAATGACGCTTTCTTGAGCTTTAATTGTGTATGAAGAAACTCTTGAAGACATGTATAAAGAATAAATCTTTTTAGAATATGTTCCATGAACATAATCAATATACTCTTTAGATAGTCCGCTTTCTTGAGCGGCTAATGCAACAACATCTTTAAAATAAAAAGGAATATTCAACTTTTCGGCCACTAAATGCCCTATTTCTTTTCCTAAAGAGCCATGACTTCTTGAAATGGTAATAATTACACCAGGCTTTGATTCTTGAATTATTGGTTTACCATGACCAATTTCTTTATTAAACTTATACTCAAGTTTATATGGTTTTCTTTTATAATCTAAATACAATATAAACCCAACTAAGGTTGTAACTATTTCAGTAACAGGAAACGCTAACCAAAAATAATTTAAACCAATTAAAGAAAATAAATATCCTAATGGTAAAAATAACAATATAGTTCTTGTAATCGTTAATAACGTGCTCTTAATTCCTTTTCCAATAGCTTGAAAAAATACAGGGAAAATTAAAGATGTGACCTGAGGAATAAAACTTAATCCAATAATTCTAAATCCAATCGTTCCGATATCGATGACTTCTTGTTTATTTGAAAAAGCGTTCAATAATAATCCAGGTATCGTTTCAAAACATAATGTGCCTAAACTCATCAATGCCATACCTAATAAAACCGAGGTAATCAATATTGACTTACATCTAGTTAAATTTTTACTAGCGTAATTAAAACTTAAAACTGGAACAATGCATGTTTGCATAGCACCTAATGGAATAAAAAAGAAAGTTTGCCATTTATAATATAACCCTAAGGCAGTAACAGCATCATCACCAAATCTAGATAAAATTAAATTTAAACCTAAAATATAAATTGTATAAGCTGCTTGCATTAATATATTTGGAAGGCCTAAAATGAATATATTTTTAATATATTCAGGGTACTTTTTAATGTTAGGGGATTTATAAAATCCTCTTTTAAAGACAACCACAGCTGAAACAAACTGTCCAACTACTGTTGCTATTGCCGCACCTAATATACCTAATGCTGGGACATTTAAAAAACCAAATATTAACAATGCATCTAAAGCTATATTAACAAGCGCACCAACCATTTGAGCAATCATCGGTAATCTCATATTTCCCTTAGCTTGAATGATTTTTTCATATATGCTTTCTAAAAATATACCAAAGGAAAATACGCATACCACTCTGCCATATATAACTACATCATTTATCACTTGGTTAGAATCAGTAAATAAGTCTGCATAATATGGCATAATAAACCAAGTTATCAATGCAAAAATAGCCCATAAAACGATAGCTAAAACACTACCCACACCAGCATATTCATCGGCTTCTTTTTTCTTCCCCTGACCTAATTTAGATGATATTACTGTATTTAAACCAACTCCGCTTCCGACTGCTAAAGCAATCATTAAAAGTTGAATGGGATATACAATGGATAAAGCAGTTAGTCCACTTTCTTGATAAGCACCAATAAATAAACTGTCAACGATGTTATATAAAGCTTGTATAAGCTGTGCTAACATGACAGGAGGAGCAATTTTTAACAGTATTTTAAAAACTTTTTCCTTTTTAAATAATGTTTCGACATCTATACTTTTTTTCATAACGAAAGCGATTATATTCATATTTTTTATATTGTCAATATAAAACTAAATATAAATATAGTTTTTAATCTAAAAAATGTATAAGGTCTAAAAATTAAATATATTTTTTATTCTTGCCATTAAAATAAACAATTCTATTATTTGCCTTAACAATAGTTTTATTAAAGGACATTATATCCACATTTAGATATGACCCAATTGGCAAAACTGTGTTTAATTGAATAGGCGGCAAAATAGAAGTTTTGTAATCAACCAATTTATCATTTATGAATAATTCAAAATTAATTATTCCGGCGTAAATAACAACGTCGTTACCATCTATATTCAAATAAATCACTTTAATAAAAAGTGAATCTATCAATAAACCAAACATGACTAAAGCATAAAGTCCAGTAAAAATCCATAATGCCAAAGATATAAAATAATTTAACTCATCATTATTAGTATAGCTATAAAAAGTATAGATAGTGTTTGCAAGAATAGGAATAATAGTTGCGATGGCAACTCTAAGAATTACTTTAATCTTAGTGTTTTTCATATCTGAATATGCATTAGACATATTATTTATCATCCTTTGTATTTGGGTCATAGGTTGTATTATAGCCAGGATTAATATCTGGTCTTAAAGCGTTTGGATAATATATATCGGATTTAATGTCATTAGAAATTTTTTGTAATTTGCTAACGATAAATAAAGGATCTTTTATATCTTCTAAAACAACTTTTTCATTTTGACTGACAATATAGATATCTCCTACATGACACATCTTTTCAACTAATCCAACTTTTAAATTAACGCTTACAATAGAAGAATATAAGATACTTCTTACATCGCTACCAATAAATCCTTTTTTCACTAAAATCCTTTTATCAGTGAATGCGTATTCTTCTATCTTATGTCTTTTAAAAGCGCTTATCATGTTAAAAAGCCATATCCAAACAGGAGCTAAATGCAAGACAAAAAATACACAAATCATAATAATAAAATGAGTTGGTATTTCATTCATAAATGTAAAAAGTACAAATAAAAAGCCAGCGTCAAAAATTAACCATATCAAAGCAATAGGCAACATTTTAAAAATAGAATTTAAAACATATGATTTTTTTAAAGGTTTGCTTCTCCATAAAATCTTTTCGTTATCATCTAAAACATCATCGATACTAGAATTATTAACATCTTCTTTTTTTAAAAAGTAATTTTCGTCAATTTTTTTCATACTTATTTCCTTTAAATATTAATTTAATTATGGCATACAAAATGGGAATTTTAAATATTGAAACAATCATTTTTAATTTTTTAGCACTCTATACTTGCAACTGCTAAAATAACGATTATAATTGTAATTGTCATTAATAGGAGGTAAGTAAAAATGAAGGAAACAATTAAGTTTCAAACTGAATCTAAACAATTATTAAATTTAATGATCAACTCTATTTACACTAATAATGAAATCTTTTTAAGAGAATTAGTGTCTAATGCATCTGACGCAATTGATAAGTATCGTTACATGTCTATTTCAAGCCAAGGTAAAATTCCAACATTGGATCATTTTATAAGAATTGAAATTGATAAAGATGAGAGAACATTATCAATAATTGATAATGGTATAGGAATGTCTAAAGAAGATTTAATTGCTAATTTAGGCACAATTGCTAAATCAGGTTCAAAAGATTTTATTGAAAAATTTAAAAAAGCTAAAAACGAACAAGATTTAAATATCATCGGACAATTTGGTGTTGGCTTTTATTCAGCTTTTATGATCGCTAATAAAATTGAAGTTGTTACCAAGACTATCAATGAAGAAAACGGCCATAAATTTGTAAGTGATGGCGTTGAAGAATTTAGTATTGAAGATGTTGAAAAAAATGATGTAGTCACCACTATCATCTTACATTTAAAAAAATCAACAAAAGAAGTTGATTATAATCCATTCTTAAATCAACACGTCATTGAAAATTTAATCAAAAAATATTCAGATTACATTCGTTATCCTATCAAGATGATGATGGATAAATCTATTCAAGATGTCGATGAAAATAATAAACCAATCGAAGGCAAATATCATGATGTAAAAGAAGATTGCATATTAAACTCTATGACTCCTATTTGGAAAAAACCAAAATCAGAAATAAAGCAAGAAGACTTAGATGAGTTTTATAAAAATAAATTCAACGATTTTGAAAAACCTTTGATTAACTTAAATATTTCAGTTGAAGGAATGTTGGATTATAAATCATTAATATTTATTCCATCTCACGCACCTTACAATTTATACTCTGAAAACTATGAAAAGGGATTAATGCTATACGCTAAAGGTATTTTTATCAAAGATAAATGTGCCGAATTAGTGCCAGATTATTTAAAATTTGTTCGCGGTTTAGTCGATAGTGATGATTTTAATTTAAACATCTCAAGAGAAATGTTACAAAAATCCCCTATCATGGAAAAAATTGCGACTAACATCGAAAAAAAGATCATCGAAAAATTAAAAGATGTTAAAGAAAACGATTTTGAAACATATAAAAAATTCTTTGAAATTTATGGCGAACACATTAAATATGGCATCTATTCCACTTATGGTGGCAAAAAAGATTTGCTCCAAGATTTATTGATTTTCCATTCATTGAATAAAAACGATGAGTCAATCTCTTTAAAACAATATAAAGAGAATATGAAAAAAGATCAAAAATACATCTATTTTGCGGCTGGTGAAACACTTGATCAAATCAAGATGTTACCTCAAATTGAAAAATATAAAAAAGAAGAAATTGATGTGTTGTTATTAGATAAAAAGATTGATGAATTCGCTATTATGATGTTATTTAATTACGATAAAGTCGAATTTAAATCCATTTCTAGTGATGATGCAGATGTGTTAGATGAAAAAGAAAAAGAAAAACTAGAATCATTAACCATCACCCATAAACGTTTATTAGATAATTTAAAAGAAGGATTAACAGGCGTTGTTGATGAAGTTACACTTTCTAATAAACTTGTTGATGCTCCTGTTTGTATTTCCACAAAACAAGGTCTTTCTTTATCAATGGAAAAAACACTCAACGAACAACCAGGCTTAGAAAAAGGTCAAGAAGTTAAATCTAGCAAAGTATTAGAAATCAATCCTGATCATGATTTATTTAAAGCCTTAACAAATATAAAAGATGATGAAGAAGCTAAAAACTATGCATCAATATTATATGATGAAGCTTTAATGCTCGAAGGCTTTGAAATTAAAGACAAAAAAGAATTTGTTAAAAAGTTAAATGATTTGATGATCAAATCAATAAAGTAATCAAATCAAAATAAGGGGCTGTTAAGAAACTAAAGTGTTTCTAACAGCTTTTTTTGTACTTATAAGC
>JAHZFY010000036.1 GCA_019421105.1 bacterium | reverse complement strand
TATCGGATGTAAGTTCAAAACAAGAAAAAGGTATTTCTTTAGGTGTTGTATTAAGTGGTGTAGATAAACAACAACATCTATTAAAAACAATCCCATATGATTTTTATTCAATGAAAGGCATCCTTGAAGGAATCATGGAACTTTTAGGAATCGCTAATACTAGATACTCTATTGAAAGAAACGATTGTATCAATGAATTGCATCCAGGCAAATCCGCGGTGGTCAAATTAGGAAAACAAGTTGTTGGCTACTTTGGTCATTTGCATCCAACATATGCTAGTTTAAAAGAATTAGATAAAACACCGATGGTTGTCATGGAACTTCGATTAGATGTTTTATATGATTTAAAAACTGGCACAACCAAGATGTCTGAAATTTCTAAATTCCCTTCTGTTGAAAGAGATTTAGCGATCATCGTCGATAAAAAAGTGATGGTTAAAGACTTGATTAAAGAAACAAAATTAGCAGGAAAGGGCATCGTCTTTAGTGTTGATGTATTCGATGTTTTTGAAGGTGGAAACTTAAATCCTGAAACCAAATCAATCGCTTTAAAAGTCGTGTATTTAGCAAAAGATCACACATTAAAAGATGATGAAGGAAACAATGCTGAAAAACATATTTTAGAAGCTTTGCAAAAGAAATTTAAAGCAATTTTAAGAGGATAAACTTATGAAAATTAATCCACGAATTCTTATCGATGGTAAAGAATATAACGCAAGTTTTGATATCGAGTTTAATAAAGACGAATATCAAAATTCTTATGTAAGAAACATTTCAAAATGTCATGTCGATATTTCATATCGTCTATATGATAATTTATTATCTTTAGACGCGGTGATATCAGGTGTTGCCACTTTGGCGTGCTGTTATACTTTACAAGATGTCGATCATGTTTTTGAATATAAAGATTCGGTATTATTTTGCGATGATGAAGAAAAAGAAGACGAGGATATTTTAATCTATAAAGGCAATGTCATCGATTTGAAAGAATATTTGCTTTCTTTAGTCTTAGCATCCTTGCCAAGCAAAATCATAAAACCAGGCGCTAGCCTTCCAAAAGATGGTGAAGGATATCGAGTCTTATCTGAAGAAGAATTTGAAAAGGAAAGTCATAAAAAACCATCCCCATTTGATGTTTTGGCAAAAGAAGAATAAAAATTATTTTTCAAAAAAACATAGATTACTCGGCCAATATCTAGGTCGAGTTTTTTCTTTTTGGATATTTAATAAATATTTTTATTGCAATAAACATAGTTTGATATATAATTTAAGTACGAAGTGGTAAAAAGTGGGAGAAAGTAGAAAATTATGCTATTTGGGTATTATGAACATTCTATCGATAGCAAGGGTCGCTTGGTCGTTCCAAGCAAATTTAGAAATGAATTAGGCAATGTTGTCTACATCATGAAAGGATTTGAAGACTCTTTATCCATCTACAAAGCTTCCGAATTTGAAAAGATGGTTCAAAAAATCGATTCATTACCATTTAACAAAAAAGATGCTAGAGCATTCATTAGACTTCAACTCGCTTCAACTTGCGAATTAGAAATTGATAAATTAGGAAGAGTTCAAATTCCTTCCCAATTATTGTCAAAATATGGAATTGGCAAAGAAGTAGTAGTAATTGGTGTTAGCGACCATTTTGAAGTCTGGGATAAAGCTAAATACCTAGAATATGAGTCTTGCAAAGTAGAAGACTTTGATGAACTAGGTGAAAGACTCCAAGAAGAATAATGGAAAAGCACGTCTCAGTCTTATTAAATGAATGCATTCTAGGATTAAACATCAAACCTAATGGAATATATTGCGATTTGACATTAGGTAGAGCTGGTCATTCACTAGAAATTGTTAAAAGACTAACTTCAGGCAAATTAATTGGCGTTGATCAAGATCAAGTGGCAATTGATGAAAGCAAAGAAAGATTAAGTCAATTTCAAGATAAAGTGATACTAGTAAAATCCAATTTTAGAAACATTAAACAAATCCTAAAAGAACTAAATATCGACAAAGTCGATGGTGTATTGATGGATTTAGGTGTTTCTTCTCCACAGTTTGATGTCGGTGAAAGAGGATTCTCTTATAGAAACGATGGGCCACTTGATATGAGGATGGACCAAAGCCAATCTTTAAGTGCTTACGATATAGTCAATACGTATTCACTTCAAGAACTAGTTAGAGTCTTTAAAGATTATGGTGATGAAAAGTATTCATATCAAATATCTAAAAACATCATGAAAAAAATAAGTGAAACTGCAATCAAAACAACATTTGAATTGGTTGAAATTATCAAGCAAAGTAAACCAAGCAAAGAATTAAGCAAAGTAGGGCATCCTGCTAAACAAGTCTTCCAAGCGTTAAGAATTGAAACAAATGATGAATTAAACGCTCTTAAGGAAGCAATTAATGACATCTTAGATGTCTTAAATCAAAATGGCAGACTAGCCATCATCACCTTCCATTCTGGGGAAGATCGAATTGTTAAAACCATGTTTAATCAAAAGACGAAAGTGATTGGAAATAGATTAAACATACCAGATGAAAAGATTGATTTAGAATTTAAATTAGTCAATAAACATCCAATCATCGCAGGCGATGAAGAATTAAATTATAATCATCGTTCGAAAAGCGCAAAATTACGAATAATTGAAAAAATATAAAAAGAAAAGGAGGCAAATGTAAATGACAAAAGATAAATTAGTAAAATTTAATCGTAAAGCTACATATTATCGCGTTAGAAAACTTTCCATTTCTTTTGCCGCATTCCTAGGATTATCTGTTTGTATCGCCTTGCCGATTTCCTTACAAATAGCAAACGCTAACGCAGAAAATCCACTAGCTAAAGATGATCCTGATAATGTAGAAGTGGAAACAAGCACAACTGAATCGGAGTCAAATAAAGAAAAATTAGAACTCCTATCAATCTAGAATCAATTGCCTATGATAATAATCTAATAATCCCCTCCTTCTATCTCAAAAATTAGATTACTTATCAAAATCTTGAAAATAGCAACGGGAAGCTATTGGAAAGGTTAATGGCATAGATATAGCTTCCTATATAGAGGAAGAAAAAATAAGGACACTATGTGTCCTTTTTATTTTTACACTCAACATTTAAATCTTTCAAGTTGTTTATTAGTAGTTTTTTAGTAGTTAATTAAATTATATTTAATGTTGTTAAATGCATTAAATATCGTTAAAATATAAAATATGGAAAAAAATTTAGCTACAGTAGAGATAACTTCTTCTTCTATTCGCGTTGTGGTTGGCTATTTGTTAAATGAGCAAGTTTACATATTATACGCTAACTCATATCCTTTACCAAATGGCGTAATTCATAACGGGAATATCGTCGATTTAGAAACTCTCATTCAAGAATTAAAAAAGATTGAAACTATCATGGATCCTGTCCAAAGGTTAAAAATAAATATTTCGGATGTCATTTTAGTTTTACCATCATATGGTTTGCAGATTTTTCAAACCACACAAGTCACAACTATCGTTTCTGAGGAAAATAAAGTTGGACTCATCGATTTAAGAAATTTAAATTCTCTTATTTCTAAAGAAAGAATACCATCTAATAACGATTTGGTAGAAGTTATTCCAGAACAATTCTTATTAGATCAAGATAAAGTTTTTACAAAGCCACCTTTGGGTGAACTTTCTACAACTTTAACGATGACTGCAAAACTTCATACATTGCCTCATCAATTGTTAAACGATTATCAAAAAGCGATTCGTCTAACAAACATGAGATTATCAAGAAGTATCATAGGAGCATATGGGACAAGCGAATTATTAGCAACATATACTGAAATTCCTAATGACTACTTTTTAATCGACATTGGGGCAAAGATGACAACAGTATCGTTTATTGGACAAAAAACATTATATGGCTCTACATTTTTTAGATGGGGCGGAGATGATATAAGCGAGTTGATTGCAGAAAAGTTTGGAATCGATTTTGCGGACGCTGAAAAATATAAAACGATTTATGGCTACGATCATCGAAAAATGAGCTTTGAACCAGTCGTATGTACAGTTTTAGATGAATCTGGCAACAAAATTAAACACACTGTCAGCGAATTAAATGAAATAATCAAAGGTCAATTGGATGACTTAGTTACCAAAATTAATTTAGCAATTCAAGAATTGGTAAAAGATTATGATCAATCTTTAAGACAACTTCCTGTTGTTTTAGTAGGTGGTGGGTCACTTTTAAATGGCTTAAAAGAATATATTGAGCCAAAATTGACATCTAGCAATGTTATTTTGACTACTCCAGTTGCTATTGGCGCTAGACATCCATCATATTTTAATTGTATTGGTGCTATGAAAGCATCTGTAAAGAATCAAAGTTTATATGATGAAATACACCCAAAGATTTCATCAATTTCAAGAAATGAGAAAAAATAGGAGATAGACTATTATGGAAAATTACGATTTAGATAATTTTGAACCAGCGGCAAGGATTGTTGTCATTGGTGTCGGCGGAGCTGGAAATAACGCAGTAAACCGCATGATAGACGACGAAATTGAAAACGTCGAATTCTATGTTGCTAACACCGATAAACAGGCTCTATCGACTTCAAAAGCGCGAAATAGATTAATTTTAGGACAAGAAATAACTGGTGGCTTGGGCGCTGGTGGAAATCCTGAAGTAGGAAAACAAGCTGCAGAAGCAAGCCAACAAGATATCGAAGAAATTGTCAATGGCGCGAACATGGTCTTTATCGCAGCTGGCATGGGAGGCGGAACCGGTACTGGTGCTGCTCCTGTCATTGCAAAAATTGCAAAAGATTCTGGCGCATTAGTTGTCGCTATTGTTACACGTCCATTTTCTTTTGAAGGTAAAAAAAGAATTGCCAACTCTGTTGAAGGCTTAAATAATTTAAAAGCTAATGTAGACGCAATCATCGTTATCAGTAATGATAAATTATTGATGATGGCGGGTTCTGCTCCTATTGGTAATGCTTTTGGTGAATCTGATAATGTTTTAGCAAGATCTGTTAAAACAGTTGTCGATTTAATTTTATTACCAGCAGTTATCAACTTAGATTTTGCTGATGTGAAATCAACATTAACTAATTCTGGTGTTTCTTTGATCGGATTTGGTATGGGCAGTGGTCCAGATAGAGCAAAAGACGCTGCAAATAATGCGATTAATTCACCTTTATTAGAAGCATCTATTAACGGCGCAAGAAAAGCGATTGTCGCCATAACTTGTGGACCAAAGGTTTCTTTATTTGAAGCACAAGAAACCGTCAATAGAATTATTGAAGCAGCTGGAGGCACTATTGATATCAAATTTGGTATTTCGATAAACGATCAACTAGAAGATGAAATCTTAGCAAGTGTTATCGCATCTGATTTTGAAACTGATTATGATTTTGCAGATCCAAATGCAAGCAAGGTTAAACCAGGATTATTCAATAATCAAACAGCCGCTCCAATTCCAAGTGTAGAAACTAATATTTCAACTAGCAGCAACGAAAATAACGCTAATGAATCAAAAGATAGTGATGTCGATGATTTAGATAGCGATGATATTATCCCAAGATTCTTGCAAGATTAATAATCTTTGTGTACAATATTGGCGTTAGGAGACAAGTTCATAAGATTGCTTCTATAGCGAGTCAAGGATGGTGGAAGCTTGATGAAAAGAATCTTAAAATCGAATATCACTCCTTCCTATGAGTTCTGAACTAACAGTAAGAATTCCGCAAGGCCTGCGTTATAGGCAATTAAGTGTCAACTATTTATATGGTTGGAACTAAGGTGGTACCGCGTATAAAGCGTCCTTAGATAGGGCGCTTTTTTATATTATTTGGAGGTAAATATGGAACTAAAAGAAACGTTATCAATGCCAAAGACCAATTTTGAAATGAGAGGTAATTTAGGACAAAAAGAACCTTTATTAGTAGAAAATTGGGAGAAAATTGGTTTATATGATGCAATGAATTTAAATAGGAAAGATTGTAAGGAATACATTCTTCACGATGGCCCACCATACGCTAATGGAGCAATTCATTGCGGACATATGATGAATCGTATTTTAAAAGATTTTTTGATTAGATATAAAAACATGTCTGGCTTTAATACTCCATTCCATTTAGGTTGGGATACACATGGACTTCCAATTGAAAACATGGTTACAAAATCTGGAGTCAATCGCAAGACTACTCCAATTGTTGAATTTAGAAATAAATGCTATGAATATGCTTTAGGACAAGTCAATAATCAAAAAGCGCAAATGAAAAGACTTGGTATTTTGGCAAGCGATACCCCATATTTGACTTTATTTAAAGAATATGAAGCTGACCAAATTCGTCTTTTTGCGGATATGGCTTTAAAAGGTTTAATCTATAAAGGCTTAAAACCAGTTTATTGGTCACCATCTAGCGAATCTGCTTTAGCAGAAGCTGAAATTGAATACGCTGATGTTGAATCACATTCAATTTATGTTGCCTTTAATGTCAAAGATGGAAAAAATATTTTAGACGAAGATGCAAGAGTGGTTATTTGGACAACTACTCCATGGACTTTACCTGCTAACTTGGCTGTTTCTGCCCATCCTGACTTCGTATATGGATTATTTGATACAAATTTAGGCAAATTAGTGTTTTTAAAAGATTTTGAAGACAAATTAAGTGAAGAATTAGAATTAAGCAAATGTGAATTATTAAAAACATTTAAAGGAAGCGAATTAGAATATGTTGTTTTAAAACATCCATTCTATGATAGAGATTCGTTATTGATCGTTGGAGAACACGTCACTGATGATGCAGGTACTGGATTTGTTCATACCGCTCCTGGACATGGTGTTGAAGACTATCAAGTTTGCTTAAAATATGATATTAAACCATTTTGTCCTGTCGATTCTAAAGGATGCATGATGGATGTATGCGGTGAAAAATTAGCAGGATTATTTTATGAAAAAGCTAATGATGTCGTTTTAAATATCATTACTGAAAATAAATCTTTATTAAAACACAAAGTGTTTACTCACTCTTATCCACATGATTGGAGAACACATAAACCTTTGATTTTTAGAGCTACAGATCAATGGTTTTGCTCAATTGAACCAATTAGAGAAAAATTAATTGAAGAAATTCATCATGTTAATTGGTATCCAAAATGGGGCGAACAAAGAATGGTCAACATGATTAAAGATCGCGCTGACTGGTGCATTTCTCGTCAAAGAGCGTGGGGCGTTCCAATTCCAATTATTTATAATGAAGATAAAACTCCAATCATCGATAAAGATGTTTTTGAACATATCGCAAATTTAATTGAAAAGCATGGTTCAAATGTTTGGTATGAAAAAGATGCAATTGATTTATTACCTGAAGGTTATAAAAATTCAGCATCTCCAAATAATGGTTTTACAAAAGAAAAAGATATCATGGATGTTTGGTTTGATTCTGGTTCTTCTTGGAACGGCTGTATCGTTAAACACGGATATAATGTTCCAGTTGATTTATATTTAGAAGGTAGCGACCAATATCGTGGATGGTTTAACTCATCTTTAATTGTTTCTACAGCCACAAAAGGAGTTGCACCTTATAAAAATGTTGTATCTCATGGTTGGGTTTTAAATGACAAATGGGAAAAAATGTCTAAATCTAAAGGCAATGGTATTGATCCAAGTAAGATCGCTAATACTTTCGGCGCGGATATTTTAAGATTATGGACTGCGACAATCGATTATCAACAAGATGTTAGAATTTCTGAATCTATCATCAAACAAGTTTCTGAAGTATATCGTAAAATCAGAAATACTTTCAAATTTATTTTAGGTAACTTAAACGGTATTGATTTAAATAATAACGAATATGATTATCAACTAGTTGATAAATTCATTTTGAATCGCTTAAATAAAGTCATCAATACCACAATTGATAGCTTTGAAAAATTTGACTTTGCCACTGCAATGTCTTCGATTGTTACTTTCATGTCTACTGACTTATCTGGTTTTTATTTAGATATCAATAAGGATATTTTATATTGTGATGGTGATTCTATTAGAAGAAAAACTGTTCAAAAAGTGTTATTCACCTTATGTGATACCTTGATGAGATTATTAAATCCAGTCTTACCATTTACGATGGAAGAAGTTAATAAAAACATGCCTGGTGAAAGAAAAATGTCATCTCAATTATATGATTATCCAAGCAAATGTGACTTCGATGAATCTTTAGATAAAGAATACAATTTGTTCTTATCTTTAAGAGCGGATGTTTTAAAAGCTTTAGAAGAAGCAAGAAGTGAACAAGTAATTGGTTCTGGTCAAGAAGCAATGGTCGATATTTCATTTAATAATGAAGAAGTAAAAAAAGTTTATGATAAAATGGGCGATGATAAAGAAAAATTATTTGTCGTTTCAAACATTGTCGTAAAAGAAAATGACGGAAAAGATTATGTCAACGCAAAAATTAGTGTAAAACATCATGATGGCGTTAAATGTTCAAGATGTTGGAATTATTCAAGTGATTGTATCGAAATTGAAAATGGTGAACATCTTTGCCCAAGATGTAGAAAAGTATTAGGTAAATAATATGGATAAATTAAAAAAGATTTTTACAAAACAAAATATTATCTTTGGACTAAAGTGGTTTTTCTTTTCCTATATTTGGCTAGCTATCTTGATGTTTATCGTTGATATTGTTACAAAACAAATCGTTAAAAACATGATGTATGTTGGTCAACAAATATATTTAATTCCAAATTTTTTATCCTTGCATTATGTTCAAAATGTTGGAATGGCTTGGGGAATTAATTTTGGTAATGAACTGGCAAATATTATTGTTTTTACTTTAATTTCTGTTGTTGGGGCGGCACTTTTAATATTCTTAAGTATAAAATATTGGAAAAAGATCAATGGTGTAGGTAAAGCCGCTTTGATGCTCATGATTTCAGGTACGATAGGGAATTTAATCGACCGCGCATTTTATGTTGATCCAAAGGGATTCCATTTTGTAGTCGATTTTATCGCCTTTGATTTTGGAAGTTATTCTTTCCCAAGATTTAATGTTGCGGATTCTTGTCTTGTCATTGGAACTTTCATGTTGATTATCTATCTTTTTGTCAAAGATTTTAAAGATGAGATGAAAAAGAAAAGTGTTGAAAAAGTCGAATTAAAAGACGATAAGGATGAAACAAATAATGGATAAGTTAATCGTAGACGAAAGTTTGGTTAATATTAGACTCGATAAGTTGATATCGATGAAATTTGAAGAATTGTCTAGGACATATGTCAATAATTTGATTGATGATGGCCATATTTTAGTCAACGATAAAAAATCAAAGCCATCCTATAAAGTTAAAGAAAATGATGTGATTATTATCGATGTCCCTGAGGCGAAACCAATCGATATTAAAGCAGAAGACATTCCTTTAGATATTGTTTATGAAGATGATGATTTATTAGTGATTAATAAACCTCAAGGAATGGTTGTACATCCTGCACACGGACATTATGAAAAAACGCTTGTCAACGCCTTGCTAGCCCATTGCAAAGATTTAAGTGGTATCAATGGTAGTTTAAGACCTGGAATAGTACATCGCATCGATAAAGATACTTCTGGATTAATAGTGGTTAGTAAAAACGATGCCTCTCATTTATTTTTGGCTGAACAATTAAAAGATCATACGATGCATCGAGAATATTTTGCTTTAGTTAAAGGATATATCAAAGAAAACGAGGGTAAAATAGATTTGCCTATCGCAAGAAGTAAATTGAATCGTCAAAAAATGGCGGTTGATGGGGTAGATGGAAAAAAAGCCATCACATATTTTAGCGTCGAAAAAAGATTTAATGATTACACCTTATTAAGATGTAAATTGATGACTGGAAGAACTCATCAAATTAGAGTGCATCTTTCTTATATTGGTCATCCTGTTGAAGGCGATAGTGTCTATTCTAAAACTAAAAATAGGTTATATGATAATGGTCAATTGCTTCATGCTTATAAATTGACATTCATTCATCCAAAAACTAAAAAAGAAATAAGCTTTGAATGCCCACTTCCTCAATACTTTATTGATATAATCAATAACTTACACTAAATTATTTAAATCGCGAATGTTTTTAAAATTGAGCTTCGCGATTTTTTTTATGGTTTCAAAAGAATATTTTTCAATCATTAGTTTTAAAAATTCATCCGCCTTTTTACCTGCGCCTAATGGGAATTCTATTTTATATTTTTTCTCAAGTTTTTCTTTTTCAAGCAAAAAAGAATATCGAGCAATGATGCTAGCTAAAGCAACGCTTGGATAATAGGATTCGCCCTTTGTTTTTAAAATGATATTATCAACGATATTTTTATCTTTTTTTAAATACTCAAAATATTTATCTTCATTGACGAATTGATCGATATAAATATGGTTTGTCTCGCTATGTTTTTTATACATGTTATAAAGAGCTTGATTATGCATTCTTGCTTTTAAAGAATTTAAATTTTCACCTTTTAAAATCATCTCGTTATATTTTTCATTGCTGAGGGTCAATTTTGAAAAATCAAATTTTAAAACTAAGGTTGGACCAAGTTTTTTAATTTTTTCATCACTTAGTTTTTTTGAATCATCAACCCCTAATTTTTTTAATTCTTCAATGTCGGTTTCACTTACATAAGCAGCGACTACGATCATCGGTAAAAATAAATCGCCCACGCCAACTTCGTCGCTTCCAATTTGCTTATTTAAATCGATCCAATTCTTTGTTATTTTTTCTTTTTTAATTAAACTATTTTCAATTGAAACCTCATCAGCTATTTTATTTTCTAATGGTCCATTGATGACGAGCTTATATTCGCCCTTTTTATTTTGATAGACATCGATTGCAGTGGATTTATATTTAATAGACAAAATAACATAGTCTTTATTAGTGTCACAAATATAATCTTGATAGGTATCTTTAATTTTTAAGTATGTGCCTATATTTATTTTCGAACTTATCATGGTCATATAATATCATATTTTATAAATCATTGATACTCTCATAATTGAAATTATGTTAATATATCAATATGCAAAAAGTTGAAGAAATTTTACAATTTGAAGTAATTAAAAATAACCTCGTTGAACTATGTAAAACTGTTAGAGGCAAACAATTTTCAAATGATTTAAAAGCTATAACAGATGCTAAAGAACATAAAAAAGAATTAAAAGCCTTGCAAGAAATGCTATACATCAATCAATACAATGGCTTATTTCCAATATGTTTTTCAGAAAACGCTTTACCTTTA